>JBAXBD010000006.1:0-26293 GCA_037142165.1 Schlesneria sp.
TTTTGCCAATCACTTCCTCGGCAGTCCAGCCCAGCATCCGCTCGGCTGCTGGATTGAACAACCAGATGATTCCGTGAACGTCGGTGGCAACAATCATCGACCCAGCGGCTTCAACAACGGCGCTGATTTCGGTAAAGTCAGGCCTTAGTGCCGCTGAGGGAGATGCCGAACCTGACATAGATGAACATCCCCATCCTGGAGGATCATAAAAGCCGAACCGGCGTTTTGTGTCAACCGATTGTGCGAAGCAAGTATTGTACCATTGAGTCAAGCAACGACCAACTGGACAAATAATCGGCTAAATGATTTATTTAAGGGTTTTGTACGAAATTGAAACTCAGAACATCATTTAAGAAATAACTCACAATGACCACCGATTCGATAGATGAGCAATTTACTGCTCAAAATCCATGCCCGGCGCGAATTCTGGTTGTCGATGATCATCCGATTATTCGAGAAGGACTGAGTGCACTTCTGGTCGCTAAGCCGGATATGGTGGTCTGTGGTGAAGCATCGAGTATCAGTGGAGCATTGAAAATTGTCACTGAACTGGGCCCCGATGTCGCCGTTGTTGATATTGCGCTCAATGGCGAAAACGGACTGGATCTCGTTCGCCGCATGAAAGTCATTACCCCGCAGTTACGTGTGCTGGTCGTTTCGATGTACGACGACGAACTTTATGCCGAACGGGCGCTGGAAGCAGGGGCCATGGGATACCTTAACAAACAGGTCGCCAGCCGCAATATCGTCGAAGCCATTCGTCGACTGCTTGCCGGAAAGCAATATCTCAGTGACGAAACGGCAGCTCGGATTGCGGCCAGTAAAAATGAGCATCTGCCTGATGGTGCTCGACGAGGACTCTCCGCTTTGACCAATCGCGAAATGGAAGTTTTTAAACAGATCGGCAGCGGGATGACCACAGCCGAAATCGCAGGGGCCTTGTACTTGAGCGTCAAAACGGTGGATTCGCACCGTCAAAAAATCAAGATGAAACTCGACCTGAATACCTCGGCAGAACTCAGTCGCGAAGCTGTTCGATTTGTGATGGGAAACGGTTGATGAAGTTCATGAATCAATGAAGATGAAAATATTCTGAAAGGTTCAAAGAAACGTCTGGAGGACAATTCAGCTTCAGTCCTGATTCTGTAACATCGAAGACAACGTCCTCAAGAGAGATGTTGCTTGGCAAACAATAAACAATCAACGTTCCTGAACTGATTCCAATCAGCTTGGTTCTCAAGTCTGGCTTGCGAACAAACTTCGAATTGAGGGGATCGCGACCAAACGAGTACCCGCTCACTCGTGCGATGCCGCAATCGTAGCCGTCGACCTTACCAACGAAAAACCGCGAGTGATCCGCCTCGAATAATCGACGGTGTACGATCAACAGATGGTTTCCGGGTTCCAATACCATTTGACAACTCCTGATCAAGAAACGTTGGACGTAGCAATTCTCCGTTGAGACAAATCGACATCAAGTGCACTTTTCACGCCATAAAGGCGATTTACTTCGACGAGTTAACGTAGCGCATTCAGGAAATCAATCGTCGGACTGCGACTCAACCTGGCACGCTCGATTCAACGTGGCAAATCAGGTAAAAATAGTCAAGACTCGAATATGCGGTGTTATTTCGCGACCCGCGTCGACCCTCAGGGCTTCAGAAGCTTTCTCGCGATGCAACCATCGGATATGTCGTTGTTTCAGTGGAAGTCGATAAGATCGGCAGAATTCATCAATTCGATAGGATATGTTCCAAACATCCCAACGAGTGGAGAAAACCTGAGCTGGCAAACAAAGCTCACGAATATGTCAGTATCTTAACATCGCAATGAACCAGAGGATGCGATATGTTTGCCCCTATAATACTTCGAATCCAGCTCGCCTTTCCCCCTATGGTCACGCACAACTTTCGCCGCGTGATATGAATTGTTTCGTTTTATCAAATGACTGATGGTTAACGATGCTAAATTATTCTAAGATCAAAACCTTAGCGGGTTTCGGTGTGATATTTGCCATCACATTTGGTGCTGGCATGTGGTTCGGACAAACTCGCGAAAAACTCAGTGCTTTCGACGCAAAGATTCCTCCATTACATACTTCGCACGAACACCGAAGCGAGAAATTCGACGGCGTCGAAGCGATCGCCGGATCGACGGGCCAATTGCGACTGTCGCCGCGAGTCATCGACACGCTGAAGGTTCAGGTCGCTGCTGCCCGGCGTGCCCCTCTGACTGAACCACTGGTCATGACCGGTTCACTCTTTTTGGATTCAAGCCATCTTGCCGTTGTCCATACACGGTTTCCAGGTGAAATTGTCGAAGTCGGTCAGGTCCCCGAGACGGATGCGAACGGCAATCAGATCATCGTCGACGGCAAGCCTCGTATGCGGCAGATTCGTGCGGGCGATGAAGTACAGAAGGGGCAGTTGATCGCTGTTGTCTGGAGCAAAGAAATCGGCGAAACAAAAAGCGATCTGGTTGAGGCCCTCTCTCGAAGAAAAGCGTCAAAAGCGACTGTTGAACGCCTGGAAGGATTGGAAAAAGGGAGCGTTTCCGGACAGGTAGTTCGCGAGGCTCAACAGAAATACCAATCGGATGTCATTGCCGTCGAACGTGCCGATCGTACACTTCGATCATGGCGAGAAACCGATGATGAAATTGCCGAGGTTTATGCCGAGTCGGACCGAATCTGCCTGGGAATTTCTCAGCCAGACTCGAAGGTAAGACAGACGTGGGCGAACGTGGAAATCCGTGCCCCGTTAAGTGGTACGGTCCTCGAACGAAACGGGACCGTGGGAGAAATCGTGGCTACGGGCGTCGATCTGTTCACGATCGCGGACATCAGCAGAATGGGTGTTCTCGCCAATATTTATGAGGAAGACATCCACAAACTTACGGAATTACCACCAGAAAAACGAACATGGGAAGTTCGCCTGAAAGCCGAGCCTGAATCGCCACCGATCCTGGGACGATTCGAAGTGATCGGGCATGTGATTGATCCAAGCCAACACACGGCTGCTGTTGTCGGCTGGATCCAGAATCCTGGAAATCGACTGAGAACCGGGCAATTCATCACAGCCACGATTGAATTACCTGGGCCGACGGATGCGGTCATCATTCCTAATTCAGCGATTATTGACGAAGGACACATTGCGACAGTTTTTGTCGCAAGTGACGCCAGTAAACACGAAGTCAAGGCTCGGCACGTGGCGGTGATTCGTCGTGGACGTGATTTTGCGCTGATTCAAAGCAAACCGTCTGCAAAGGTAGCTCCGGACTCTCTTCAAGAGGGGGAATTTGTTGTGACCTCGGGAAACCTTGAGTTGTTTGGTTTTCTGCAGGATCTTCCCGCTGCCGTTGGTGCCCGTTAACGCCCCTCGAGAAAGTCGATTGCGATGATTTTCAAATTGATTGAATGGGGACTTAATAATCGGTTAATCGTGATCCTGTTAACGATCGCCTTGATCGGAATCGGCGGATTTTCGCTGATTCACCTCAATGTTGAAGCCTACCCTGACCCTGCACCAGCGATCGTTGAAGTCATCAGTCAATATCCGGGGGCGTCTGCTGAAGAGGTCGAGCGTGAAGTCACCATCCCACTGGAAATCGCGTTGTCAGGGATGCCCGGACTGAAATCGACTCGGAGCAAATCGCTTTTTGGGTTGTCGCACGTCCGAAATCAATTTGAATACGGTACGGATTTCTTTCGAGCAAAGTTGGAAGTTCTAAACCGGATGTATACCGCTTCACTGCCGAACGGGATTACGCCAACACTGGCAAACACAACCCCCACGGGTGAAATCTACCGATATATCGTCAAGGGGCCGAAAGACGCGTTGGGTCATGACCTGTACACGTCCTCAGACCTCAAGTCGATTGAAGACTGGGTTCTGGAACGGGAATTCCGACGAATCCCGCGTATTGCTGATGTCGTGTCCTTTGGAGGTGCCATCAAGCGATACGAGATTCAGCCTCATCCCGAACGATTAAAGGCCTACGGAATCAGTCTTGAGCAGTTGCAAAAAGCCATTTCCGAGAACAACTCGAATGTTGGCGGTGACTTTGTCATTCAAGGTCCAACGGTACAAGCGGTGCGTGGCTTGGGGTTGATTGGCGGCGGTCTTGACCCTGCTCGAACATATCCCACAGACGCAGATCCCACCGCTGTGGCGTTGCACCTGCGAAAGGGAGAGGACCGACGATTAAGGGAACTTCGTGGGATCGTCCTGGCCGCGACAAACAATGTCCCCATTCGTGTCGGCGATGTCGTCGATGGGGGATCGTATTCGTCCGATACGCAATCGGGGCAAAGGGGAGTCGTCGTTGGATCGCATCCAGCACAGGGACGCGTTGCAGTCAGCAGACCCCAAGTCAATTCGGAAGGGGAGGACATCCTTGATGCCAACGGTAACCGGATCTGGATTGATCGACCTGATGTCGTCGAAGGAATTGTGCTTCTTCGCAAAGGGGAACAATCTCTCCCCGCATTGACGGACGTGAAGAGCAAAGTCCGGGAATTAAATGCCGATTCCCCAAAACTGTTGCCGGGTGTCTCGGTCGAAACAATCTATGATCGAACAAGACTTGTAGAACTGACAACCCACACTGTCCGCGAAAATGTCATTTTGGGGATCGTCTTTGTATCCATCATCCTGCTGGTATTCCTGAATCACTTTCAAAGCGCGATGATCGTCGCGATCAACATTCCGCTGGCGTTACTTTTTGCGATGTCGATCCTGTATTTCCGAGGAAAAAGTGCAAATCTTCTTTCGCTTGGAGCAGTCGATTTCGGAATTATCGTTGATTCATCAGTCATCATGGTCGAAGCAATTTTTCGATCCCTCAGTGCCGGCGAACGCAGCGATTTGGAGCTCAAGGACCGAATCCTTCGAGCATCCGGCGATGTCGAGCGTGGGCTTTTTTACTCGACGATCATTATGGTTTTTGCTTTGCTGCCGCTCTTTACGATGCAAGGACCAGAAGGCCAGATTTTCGGACCGATGGCGGACACCTATGCGTTTGCACTCGGTGGAGCCCTGTTATTCGCGTTAACGCTGTCACCTGTGTTGTGCCGGATGTTCTTTACGAATATCAAACCCTCTTCGGACAACTTTATCGTTCATGGATTGAAGTACTTCTATGTCAGCCAACTCAAACTCGCCCTTCGATTTCGCTGGCTGACACTTGGCCTGTTCGTGGTTTCGCTGGCCGCAACAGCGGCTGTGATTCCGTTCCTTGGAGCGGAATTCATGCCCGAACTGGAAGAGGGAAACATCTATGTACGCGGAACATTCCCCGTCAATGTCTCGCTCGATGAAGTGGCGGATAAAGCGGCTGTTGCCAGACGGCTGTTACAAAAACACCCCGAAACCATTTTGATATTGAATCAAATGGGACGACCAGACGACGGCACTGATCCAACCGGCTTTTACAATTGTGAGTTCTCTGTTCCCCTCAAGAAACACGAAGAATGGCCGAAGGTCGCACAACAGACAGGCTGGAGACGCTGGGTTTATGGTCCAATGCGACCCAAATCAAAGGACGAATTAATTGAGGAAATGAATACCGAACTGAAAGCTTCCATCCCCGGCGTGGACTGGAATTTCTCACAGTACATTCGAGACAACGTGATGGAGACTCTTTCGGGCGTAAAGGGTGAGAATGCCGTAAAAATCTTCGGCCCGGATCTTGATGAACTGGAAAAGACTGCTGAGAAAGTCAAAGCGACCCTGCAAAGCGTTCGAGGAATCGAAAATGTCGGGATCTTCCGAATCAAAGGGCAGGCGAATCTGGAATTTGCAATTGATCGAAATAAATGTGCACTGTGGAATGTCAGTGTTGCAGACGTTCAAGAGGTCTTGGCAACTGCGGTTGGGGGTAAGGCACTGACTCAAGTTGTTGAGGGAGAGCGAAAGTTCGACGTTACTTTGAGATGGCCCGAAAGACTGAGATACAACGAAGAGACCATTTTAGATATTCCTGTCGAAGTGGTGGGAAATCATCTCGCTGTGAGTGACGACTCAACCAATCGAGGGTCAAATTCAGGAACGCTCGATTATACCGGTGGAAGACGAGCAAACCTGGCCGTCACCGGAAGTCGCGAGAATATGACATACACCAACCCCGGAAGCGTGCCTCGGCGACGATTGCGAGATCTTGTGACACCAATCGGCGCGAACGGCGACCCCGAACCAGATGGGACGTTTGTCCGGTCCGGGGCATCAACGATCTACCGTGAAAAGGCCAGTCGATTGATCGCGGTGAAATTTAGTGTGAGAGGACGAGATCTGGCGGGTACTGTCGCGGAAGCACAAAAGAAGACCGAAGAATTCTTCAAGGCTCCGTATTCCGCCGAGTGGAGTGGTGAATTTCAGGAAATGCAAGAAGCTGTTGAACGCCTTGTGCTGGCTGCAGCACTGGCTATGGTCCTGATTATCATTTTGTTGTACATCGCACTTCGGTCGTTGCTGGACGCTTTTGTTGTCCTCTCGAATGTTGTGGTCATGTGCATGGGGGGTGTCTGGGCGCTTTACCTTGCGGGTGAACACTTCAATATCTCAGCAGGGGTCGGATTTATTTCTGTGCTTGGCGTCGGCGTCATGAACGGGTTGTTACTGGTCTCATGGTTTAACAGTTCCCGAGCGCATGACGTCCCGTTGAAAGAGGCATTAATTGATGGAATCGAGAAACGGATTAGACCGCTCACGATGACCGCACTGACGGCAATCTTCGGGCTCTTGCCAGCAGCCGTGTCCACCCAGATCGGCTCAGAAACCCAGCGACCCCTCGCAATCGTCGTCGTCGGCGGAATGATTACCATCATGCTGATGGTGAACCTCATCCCCGTGCTTTACAGTTTCTACGGACACCGAATCCCTCCAGCCGGTGGCGGGGTCAGCCATTGATCGCAGTTGCAGCAGCGACCGCTCGCCGGAAAGGAATAGTACGTTCCCGGCAACGCAGGAAAGTCATCGTGAAAGCTTGCGTCTCAGGGAAATTCTTCCAGTTGCAGTAACCCAGCAATTTCCGCAGCGGCGTTTAAACGATTTTCCAACGCGGAAATGTAATCAATATTCGCTTCGAAAACCGTTCGTTGAGTCTGTAGCAATCTCGAAATCTCGAATTGCCCTCGTGCATAGGCCTTTTGAACAAGTTCAAGCGTTCTCATCGCGTCGGGTAAGATTCCTTCTTCATAATTCTTCACTGCCTTTTCCGCGATTCGTTGTCGTGTGATCGAGTCTGCAAGCTGTTTCGTCAATTCCTGCTGGACTGCTAATCGGTTCGCCATCGAACGCCTCACTGACGCATTCGCAGCCATAATGTTTCCCGTATTTTTGTTCCACAGCGGGACGTTCAAATACAATCCAACGAGAGCCTGATAGTTTGCCGTCGATTCGGAATATTGGGTTCCCCCTTGAACCGTGAGGTTCGGTATCGGCTCAACTTCGGCTCGACGAAGCAGAAGGATCGTTCGATTCACGTCGAGATTCGCAACCTGAACCACGGGACTATTCGTAAGAACTTGTGTCAGCACATCTTCATCATCGAATTCAGGAACCGCTGTGGTCAGATTTCCTTTCACTTCATTCACGTCGAGCATCGACATGCCAATACTCGTCGCCAACTGTCGACGTTGGCCGATTAATGCAATTTCAGCGCCTTGCAGGGCCGTTTCTGCTCGCCGTCGCTCAACGCGAAGCAGCAAGACGTCGGTTTCGCTGACCTGCTCTGCCTCAAGCAAGTTGAGACTGGTTTTCTCAGAGCGTTTTGCCAATTCCAGCAGTTTCTCCAGCAATGCTTTACGTCGCTGAGCGGCTAACGTGGAAAAGAATTCCTGGCGAACTCCAGTAAGGATCTCAAACTTTTTGCGGATGACGTCATACTCAGCTTGATGAGCCGCTTCTAATGCTGCGGCGCGATCCAGTTTCAATTTGCCACCTCGAATGACTTCCTGAGTCAATCCGATGGTGTAAATGCCCGTGCGATTCGGGCCGATTGTCTGCGGATTACCACTGTCGACTCGCGGATTCGGATACAAGCCCGCCTGAACTGCCGAACCATGCGATACCGTGACCTGGGCTAACGATTCCGCCAAACGCGGATGAGTCGTCAACGCGATGGCAACACACTGTTCGAGAGTGAGCGTCGCCGTGGATTCCACCGGACCGGGGGCGGGTGGAAGTGGATCGGCCATTTCAACCGGTTCCGCCGCGAAAACGAAAGCCGGAATGACGACAACGATACCGATGACGAACGCGATCCATCGCATGACGTCGATCCTGCAAAAAACGATTCAGGCAAATACCTGAATATCAACTCAACCAAGGCCAACCACGTAAAGGACTGGACTCCACTTGGTAAAATCAGAAACTACGCCGTTAGACTTCGGAAATATCCTGCCCTTGTGATGAACTCTCTCGCTTCAACCTATCCGTTGGTGTTAACCGGCAAAGACCGCATAACCCGACGTGTTGGCGAGCCGACTGGAAGTCGGAAAGTCGGCAAACAATGAAAATGCAACAAGTTACGTCGAAGGTCAATATTTGATTGTCGTGATGTTTCAGAGCGCCGATTGGCAAACAAATGCTGAATATCTCGTAAATAAGTGAGTTGAGGAGTGGTCCGAAACTTTGACTGACCTCTGTTCCAGAAAAATGCTTCATCAAGGGAGCTCTCATGAAGCCCTATGAAATTGGTATTGCCCAAGTCCAAGTCAAACCGGATAAACAGCATCCGCCGACGTCGTTCGGAAGGGTCAAGATGGGGAACTTGTCGTTTTGAGGATCATGGAGAGAACCTCGTGCCGACTGCTGATTTAATCCGACGTATTCCCTGGCTGGTTGTTATTTGTGCGATCGTATTATTAGCAATTGGATTGTCGGGAATCGCCAGGGCCGACGAACTGAGTGAAGGCCCGGATCTCTTTTCCAAACAAATTACATGGGCATTTGTCTCGCTTCCGGGTTTGGCGTTAGCGTTCGCTATTCCCTATCGGACATGGAAGCCAATGGGCCATATTCTGTTTTTGGCGTCGTTGCCACTGTTGATTGTCGTCCTGTTCATGGAAAAACGGGGTGGCGCTCGATGCTGGATTCAACTTGGTTTCTTCGATCTTCAGCCGTCTGAATTTGTCAAACTGACCTATATTCTGGTTTTGGCCCAATACCTGATGTACCGGGATAATTTTCTGAAGGTCGCCGGCTTGATTGCCCCCTTCATCCTGACACTGATTCCCCTGGCTCTGATTCTGCTGGAACCTGATCTCGGCACAGCTTTGTTATTCGTACCAGTTTTGTTTGCAATGCTGTTTACGGCAGGAGCTCGCTGGAGGCATCTTGTCTGTGTCGCCTTGCTCGGCGTGGCGGTCTCACCCGTGTTCTGGATCAAAATGAGTGCCGAACAGAAATCACGCATCCGAGCACTGCTCACCCAGGTTGACGGGGGCCCGAACCCCGGCGGTGACCGTCGTCACCAGCATCAGTCGAAGGCCGTCCTCTCGTTAGGGGGGCTGGAAGGAAGCGAGTTCTCCGGTCCGAAAATCGATGATCCCCGGGCCTATCGACTTTCGAATTCACAAACCGATTTCGTGTTCTGCCTGATTGGTGAACGCTGGGGGTTTATTGGAGCCACATTCACCCTGCTCTTGTATCTGGTCTTCTTTGCTCTGGGCCTCAGGATCGCCGCGAAAACACGCGAACCCTTTGGGCGACTGATTGCCGTCGGAATTGTCACGCTGTGGGCAACCCAGACCATCATCAACACCGGCATGACGGTCGGCCTGCTCCCTGTTATCGGTATCACGTTGCCACTCATGAGCTACGGTGGTTCCAGCCTGTTGATGGCCGCAATCAGTCTTGGCCTGCTATTGAACGTGGGAGCAAGACCCGGATACGAAGTCGCGGGTGAGCCGTTTCAGTTTGATTGACGCATTCTGGCGTTGCCTGCCGGTGCTGCATTAACCCGAAACTCACTCTGGTTTATCGACGCCCTGCGCTTGCAGTCCTGGCGTCGCTGCTTTCTACTCCTTGGGTTCAATCTGTCTTTAGAAACTTGACGTCGTACGTGTCGCCGAAGTTTCTTGGGTTCATCGAGCGGAAGTTCGTAGCGAACCGCCTGCGGCGGCTCTCGAAGGGGTTTGGTAATGCAGCGACTCTTGTTGATACTGACAATTTGGATTTCGGTTTCCATCCAACTCATGGCTGGTGATTCGCCGCAGTGTCGGGGCCCCGATGGTGAAGGCCATTCGCCTGAAAAACATCTTCCATTAACGTGGAGTGAGTCCGAAAACATCCGGTGGAAGACGGACATCGACGGGCTTGGCTGGTCAACCCCTTCCATCAGTGGTTCGGAAGTGTGGCTCACCACAGCGCTCAACGAGGGAAAATCACTGCGAGTGATCTGCCTGGATAAGGAGACGGGAAAAGAACGACACAACATTGAGGTCTTTCATCATGATGAACCCGGACCAATCCACGGAAAAAACAGTTACGCGTCGCCATCCGTCGTCATCGATGGCGATCGATTGTTTGTCCATTTTGGCAAACTCGGCACCGCATGCCTGGATCGCAAAGCCAACGTCATCTGGAAGAAGGAATTAAAATACAACCATCGACATGGTCCCGGAGGGAGTCCGGTCGTTTTTGGAGACTTGTTAATCGTCGCCTGCGACGGCACCGACGTCCAATTCGTGACCGCGTTAAACAAAAAGACAGGCGACGAAGTCTGGAAAACGACGCGCGACGGCAAGATGGCCTATTCCACGCCGCTGATCATCGAAGTGAATGGCCAGAAGCAGCTGGTCAGCACGGGGGGCGAATGGGGGATCGGCTATGCCCCTCAATCGGGTCAGGAGCTTTGGCGGTTTCGTTATCCCAAGGGTTATTCCAACGTCCCTCGTCCCGTCTACGGCCAGGGCCTGGTTTTCCTCTGTTCAGGTTATGACAACCCGTGGATCTATGCCGTCCGGCCTGACGGAGCCGGAGATGTGACCGAGTCACACATGGCCTGGAAGCTTGATAAAGGAGCCCCGCTGAACCCGTCGCCACTGCTGATTGGAAACGAGCTTTATCTCGTTGATGACGGTGGAGTTGCAACGTGTCTGGACGCCAAGTCTGGGACGCAAAACTGGAAGAAACGAATTGGCGGTAATTTCACCGCGTCGTTGTTACTCGCAGAAGATCGAATTTACATGCTCGACGAAGCGGGCAAAACGTATGTCATTGCCCCAACAAAAGAAGAGTATCGTGAACTGGCGGTCAACGAACTGCCAGGCCGGACACAAGCGACGATTGCTGCCGCCGACGAATCCCTGTTTCTCAGAACCGACAAAAGTCTCTACCGGATTCAAACGCCCCGTTAGAATAAAAATGTCACATATCAGTGACGACGCTAAAAAGAAGCGTCGAGTCTTCGAGATCCGCTGAGTGTGTGCGACGAAATTTGTTTGCGCAACATTGGCGGAAACCAGGATTTTCCTCGACGCGAAGCCTCTTGAGAGTTTGCGCAACTACGGCAAAAGTATGTGAGACCATGTTGCGCAAAATTGACGGAAAACAGTCGATTCTGCGACTTTCAACCCCGCGAGCGTTTGCGCAACTATGGCGAAGCCCGTGAGACCATGTCGCGCAACGATGGGATTCTTGCGCAACATTGACGGAAACCTGTCAATTCTACGACTTTCTACCCCGCGAACGTTTGCGCAACTATGGCGAAACTCGTGAGACCATGTTGCGCAACGATCGGATTCTTGCGCAACATTGACGGAAAACAGTCAATTTACGACTTTCTACCCCGCGAGCGTTTGCGCAACTATGGCAAAGCTCGTGAGACCATGTTGTGCAACGATGGGATTCTTGCGCAACTCTGGCGGAAAACAGTCGTTTCCACGACTTTCAACCCCGTGAGCGTTTGCGCAACTATGGCGAAGTTCGTGGACCATGTTGCGCAACGATGGGATTCTTGCGCAACTCTGGCGGAAAACAGTCGTTTCCACGACTTTCAACCCGTGAGCGTTTGCGCAAGTATGGCGAAGCTCGTGAGACCATGCTACGCAACGATGGGATTCTTGCGCAACATTGGCGAAATCCAGGCGTTCGTCGACCGCCAGAAAAATGCACTCTTGTACACATGCGAAAACGCTTCTGTGACGATGTTGCACAACTCTGCAAGTGTTAATCCATTATCACAAAAGAATAAAACTTAGCTCGTCTCGCGAGCTAACGTTTCATTCGGGTCACACAAGCAACGCATACACACGGACCAGCCCGCTCCTGTTCACGGCAGCGGGGGCGATCCGTTTTCAATGAATTCCGAGTTGTCAAATATCGATCTTTGTCGTCAGGCTGCAATCGCTGAAAGGTCGAGTGAGCCGGGGATGTCAATTCTCCAATGAATTTCGTCGACGTTCGCAATCCCTTCAAATCAACCGCAACGACAACAGTTTTACGACATACATGTCGCCTGTGAATACAGAAATGCGTAGAGATTCTTAACGTTTGGAAGGTACTCGTGAGAATCGTATTTCCAGAGTCGGCTGGTTGGTTCATAAGCTGCAGACCGGAGACCGAGTAGAGCCTCAGGTCGTTTCCGCCCAGGATACGAGCAAAATTCGTGATACGAATTCTTTGTCCCGCTCTCAACAAGATGTGCGTCTCCACGACCGAATTTCGACTGACTTACGGAGAATTACTGATTCATGATCTCGACGTGCTACTTAACATGCTCCCAGAACTCGAGCGGAGTCAAGTCGTTAATCCTTTTCAAGTTGCTCATTGAACGCAGAATGTCGATGTCGACGTCAGGCTTGAAGTCAAACTTCAATTCTTCAAGCATCATCCTTCTGAGCGGAGAGAAATCGGACACCTTTGTATTGCGGCAATCCAGTTTTAACAACGGCGTATCCGTCAAAGGTGAGAGATCAGAAACCTGTGAATCCTCGCAACTACAAATTTTCAGAGGCATACCTTTCAGTGGAGAGAGATCGGATACGTTAGTGCGATTCAAACTCAGATATTCCAGCTTCATTCCTTTCAGCGGTGAAAGGTTGGTCACTTGCGTCCCACCGAAAGATAGTCCCGTCAGTGGCATACCTTTTAGTGGCAAAAGATCTGAGACATTCGTGTAAGACAATCCCAGCCATTTCACCTTTGAGCCGCTGAGCGGCGAAAGATCAGACACTCGCGTGACATCGCAAGCCAAATTCGTCAAGGGCATTCCTTTTAGCGGAGAAAGGTCGTAGACACGCGTGTTGATGCAAAGCAATGTCGTCAGCGTCATATTCTTCAGCGGCGACAAGTCGTCTATCCCCATACAACCCTGGCAATTCAGTTCCGTTAGCGGCATCCCCGTTAACAGAGACAGATCGGACACGGAAGTATCACTGCAATCAAGTTTCTCCAGAGGCATGCCCTTCAACGGCGATAGGTCCGATATTCGAGTGTTGTTAAAATCCAGCGCATTTAGTGACATGCCTTTGAGCGTTGTTAAATCCCGGATGTCCCAGCAACTGCCGAAATTCAGTGACTTCAGCGGCATCCCCATTAATGGAGTCAGATTGTAGACCCTCGTATGCTCGAGATTGAGATGCTCCAGCTTCAGGTCCTTTAGTTGCGACAGATCAGTGATATATCCTAAGTTTTGGACGTGACAATTTAGCTTCTTTAGTGAAGGCAACGCCCGTATCGGTGAAATATCCGTGACCTGGAACGTGTCTAATCCAATCTCTGTGACCACCCCGTTCTCAATAACAGGCATCCCTGTTCGGTCGAAGTTCGTCAGCTTCCCATTAAATCCCGGATTGAGGTGCTTTAGCTTCTTGACAACGGACTCCAATTGCCGTTCGGCGGGCAATGCCGAAACGTCACTCAGCCACACAACAAATGTGTCATGACTCATTTAAACGTCGCTTTGTAGGAAGTGAGGCGCAGTGGACAGCAACTAATGCCTGAATTCCATTGGAAACCAATTGGCCAGGCAAACTCCTGAATTGAGTGCAAAACAGGCCCCCAGCAGGATGATCGCCAGGCGGCGAATTACGCTTGGTTCAAGACCTTGATAACGAGCGGCGATTCGATAGATCAGCCAGCCGAACATGGATGCCTGAATTGCTGCCAGTGATTGCGAGGCACCGCGAACCGATGCAGGATTCCAGACAATCCAGCCAGACATGGCAACGACGATCGTGACACCCATGGCTAATACCGTTTGAGTCCCATTGGAACGATCCATTCCGTGTCGTTTGACGGACTGGGAAGCAGCAACGACCCTACGTCGATTCACCAATCTTTTGCAGCGCCATATTCCCGAACAGAGCATTCCCGCACCCGTTGTCGCCGAAAGCAGTATTGATGGCCAGGGAATATTGAAGCCTGAATGGACCGCAAAGGACGCGGAAATTCCCAATCCTCCAAGTCCGATCGCTACCAATTGAACGACGTCGAACCAGCTCAGAGACGGATCGTTTCGTGAGAGACCAGCGATGGCATTCCAAAATCCCGCTTCTTCAGAAGGGGCGATCGAACCGTGATGTGTCTGCTGAAATCCAGGCGAATTGAAAGCGATTATCGAATGGACGCGGATGATCAACCTCAACGCATGGCACACGAGGAACATGGCAATTAAGAGTCCCAATAAGGCTGTTCCCCACATCGGTCGAGGTGTGGCGAATGCAAATAATAGAGAAAGCCCGAAGAAAAAGATTGACCAGGCAGCGGATACACACGCTTGGGTTCGCCATCCCTTTGGCGGCGTGGTCCATGTCCAGCGCTTCAGGAAGTATGTCGGTTGATCGTAGAAATCATTTGAACCCAGACTCGACATGACGTCCGAGGCCCAGATCGGTCGATATCGTGCCACGTAAAGCGTGACACACACGGCGAAGACCAGCGAGACCCATCCGTCCAGCACGAGCATTGCCGCGACCGGAAATACCGCGACAACCAATCCTTTCAATGTACTACCAAGCGTGGCTCCTCCGACGGCCTTACCAGCGGTTTCCGAAGCAATGACGTCCGTCAATTCGCTTGTGGTCCCCGCGGCGGCTGCGTGCTCCTGCATCAGCACCATCATTGCAGGGGGCGTCGCGGCGTAACCCGCCTGCGTCAGTCTTTCCCGCAACTGTCGAAGGGCATCCCGCATTCTGCGACTGATCGTTGACTGGTTGACGCCTAATTCTGCTGCGACATCCCGTTGTGATTGACCCTCAACATAATGCATCATCATCGGCCGCCGAAGTTCCTCAGGTAATTCTCTCAACGCGACTTGAATGAGCCTTTGAAGATCTGTTCCCGTCAGATCGTACGGGGGAACGGTCGCATCAGCTTCGTGACTGAATTCTCGCTCACGGATTTTGCGGCGCGACCGGCTTCGAATCGCGTTCAGCGATCTTGACGTCGCCGCCGAGCGAAGCCAGCCCCCAAGCGATGTATGGACTTCAGCCGCGTTTCGGGCCAGTTCAAGAAAGCATTCCTGGGCCACTTCTTCCGCGTCATGAGAATTCCCCAACAGACGAACGCAAACCCCCTTCACCAAACCGGCATAGCGTCTTGTCAGCTCTTCAAACGCGCCAGAGTCTTGAGTCGCAACATATTGAGACAAAAGAGTTTGGTCATCCATCGCGCGCACCTCGAACCCAAACTGGGAAACCCGTTAATACACTAAAGACACCGCCGTGCGGAATGCAATGCACATCATTTTCGAGCGAACAATTCCTTTGACCATGTCTCATCGATTTCGGTCAAAGGGGGTACGGGCACTGATTCCGCGTAGCGGATGCGCCGACGGTACAAGCCAGCTTCGTAGCAGTGGTCGAAAATGAGTTGTAAGTCAATCGCGATATCGGGATCGCCTGGCAATAGCGGAATGGCAATTTTCGGTAACCGGGATCGTAGTGTGATCGGGTAAACAACGTAATCTTCCAGTTGGTCAAACCGATGAACGCAAACATGGTAATTGAACTTTCCCGTTTTTCGCTCGGCATGCACCAAGGGTACTGCCGTCGTATGTTCACCCCCGCGCAACAAATCAATCTCAACCAGGTTAACATCGCTTGAGAGGATTTCTCGTTGCTTCTTCTTGTATAGCTCCCTGCCGTGTTCACCCGGGGACTTGTTACTGGCGCTCAGGACTTCAATTGACGTGACCAGGCGTTCGTCGCCCACGGTGCGAATCTCAAGAAACTGTTCCCGAACTTCATCATGCGGAACGTGAATCACGATCGGCTGGACTTCGATCGAGTTCAGGACTGCGGTGGCACTCCCATGATCTGCCGGGGGCAACTTATCACTTTCCAGAATGACGCTGACGTCTGGGCTGATGAGCCTTTCAGAATGTTCAACGAAGACTCGCGATGCAATCGCGGAATAGTACGGCGGACGCAATTGTTGATTAATCGCGTCGCTGATCCCGTTGATCAGTCGGTCATGCAGGTCGGGAAATATATTCGGAGCTTCCAGGAATGGATCCATTCCGGGGAACGGCGAGGGCATAAAAGACTCCAGTCAGATCGAATAGCACCGTATCTCTGCAATCGTAAGCAAGTTGTGCCTTACGCGTATCATACCGGAATCGGCCATCGATCAAATGCCCGTGTTTCACTTTCCCATTTTCTCGTCCCGGACGCGAAACATTCGCTTCCGTTTCCCTGACGCGTTCAGGATCACCTGCGGATTTGGTTCTTTTGAATCAGGCAGATTTCGGACGCAACGCCACGTGGAAGCGGCATTCATGCCAGCAAAAATCACTGCCGAATACCGGGGGTTAAATGGATTCTCTCCAGCGGCGACCACCCACGTTTCGGGATGTGCGTAAAGCTCACCCTCAACCGTGAACGACTGGCGTCCAAACTTGACTGGAAATTTGTTTGATTTTTCCAGAAATCGCTCGCTGATTCGATTCGTCAACGAGTGTCCAACCAGCAGCAGATAGTGTGTTTTCAGGTCTTCATCAGTGACCTCCGTGTCCGATTTCATGGGGGATAGTACATTGGCAAAACGGCGCATGATTTCGGTTTGCAAATGCGCTGCGGCCTCTTTTTGTGCCGCTCGGTCGTGTATTGTTCCATAGACGATCAAGACCCGATCAGGCTCGACTTCGTGCGAGAAGATTGTCCAGGGGTTGATTAATGAAAATTCGTCGCTCATTTTTTCCGTCTGCCAGCGATCGAAAATGGCTGTCGCCTCAGCACCCGCAAAACTCTTCAGGTGTGTTCGAAACTGTTCCGTCGTCACTTCTTGACCGGCATGTGCCTGACCAAATTCGTCCAGACACTTGATGAACTTTTCCGGCCCAATCTGACGTCTCAACTCCGCCAGCAGCATGACCCCCTTCCCCGCAGCGATCCGATACCAATCACCATCTGCGGGGTCTGTTTGAGTCTTCGTCAGCGGGATATCGCCACCGACACGTCGGACGGCGGTTAACCATTTTGATTCATGTTGAAAGAGCGCCAAATCAATCAGATCCCGTCCTTCGTGATTCGGATCGTCATGCTTTGACGAGTGAGATTGATGGGAGGTCTTTTCGTCTTCGTCTTCTTCCTCTTCTTCCTCTTCGTTTTTGTCTTTGGCCGGGATTGTCGGGCTTTCACCGTGAAACGCGATGGCATGTTCTAAAGCAACGACTTTTTCAAAGTCAGCAAAAGCAGCAGCCAGCCAGATATCGGCGTCGTTCTTGGGTAACAGCGTTCCGCGCCAGGCAAACGGATGATTGGCATCGAATTCGACGTCCAGTGAATCTCCCTTCTTGGGAAACATTTCCAAATCGATCGGACGCCGGCTGGACTTTGAGTCCGGGCTGACGGAGGGTAATTTCACACCCTGAACATCAATCAATGTCCAGTCATGAGCCACCAGGGGTTGGGCCGACGGCTGATCCTCGCGATCACTTTCTGACGGCATCCACGTACGTCCTAATGGGGGGCCGAAGAGCGCCCATGTCTTAAGATCTTTGGCCATGGCGGCGGTCGTGAACTTGGCGTCACACGAAGGAAAAGCGACCAGTGGCGGAGTTGAAAAAGCTTCGAAGCCGAATGCTTCGTTAATCATTCCGCGACGTCGATTGAATAGCTTGATCCAGGCCTGGTCTCGAAGGTGAGGGTGAAGAACAAGATTGGCCGGCTTCGCTCCAAAGTCAGCGACCGTCTCTTTAAAGACCCCGACATCCTTTACGTTGTTGCAGCCCCAATAGAATCCCGTCGTCCCTGCAACCCATTCGTTGCGACTGCTGCGCCATGTCTTCGACGTGTTCGTCCCCAATTCCAGCATCGCGATCTCGTTGGTCTTGATGTCACCGAACAGCCATTCGTTCGTGTACAGACCGTTGTTAGAAGAGGTCAAAATCTCGGCACATTTGTCGATGGAATCGGCGTACTGAACCGCTCGACGGATTCGCGACGCCAGCATCTCACCCTGTGGATTGAATTTCGTCTGCTCGATCGTCGTTTCCGAGATAATCAGCCCGGCGTCGTTAATATAGTAGTCGAGTCCACTTTGAATCCCGCCCGGAAATGTCTGAAACACCATGCGGTTTCCAACAGAGGGTTTTACATCGAGCCAGACGTTATAGAACCGGACATTATCAATGGTTGACATCGTGATATGTCCGGCAACAATTTTGCCATCCGCTGTCGCAGCACCGGTGGCCACAAACGCGCTGCAGCGGTCGTGCCTGGCAGCACGAGGTGGAGAACCATGTCTTCCTCGAAAACTTTCCCGATCGATTCCGTTGGCGGTTCCTTCCAGCGCCGATTCCAGAAAGCTCACTTCGACATCGGCATTGATCACCACGATGTCGATCAGATCGAGTAATCGGCCGTCGAATTTGGCTCCTGCGGCAGCAGCCCCGTCGGCAATCCCCTGCATTTCTCGCAGGTACTCGTTGTCAAAGCGTCTCAGAAATAGCGCATTGACGAATAAGCGAAGATCATGCCACGCTTTATCGGGGGCATGCACGCTACGCAGTCTGGCAATGGTGTGACAGAAGTCAACAATTTCGTGGGCGAGCAATCGACCATGCTGGTAACCCCGTTCGTACGGGGTCCCTTCGATGTGAACGACAATCCAGCCGTCTTGAGGAAATCGCCAACCTGGCCCCTGCCGAGTCACTGCGGCAGGATCTGGTTCGAATTGAACCTCCGTTCCGACGGGGGGCTGCCCCCACAAGGATGAAGCGCAAAAATTGCTAACCACGCTCATGGCAAGCATGAACCAGATATGATTTCGTGAAAACGATTGACTCATTTGAAGTCCCCATGAATGGTACGCTGGGACCTCCGGATTATCGAAAGCCCCAGTGAATCATACTTTAACTGACAAATGTCGTGGACGTCATCGAACCCGCCGAAATCATGATGTTTGATTTCGGAAGTAAGAACAAAAAAGCATTCAATCCAAACGCCTCCACCCCACCACGAGGGTGGTTAAACGGCCTTCGACCTCGTCGTTGAAATCAAATCACTCACCGCCGATGATCCATATTCGTGGTCAGCACAAATTCTTTCACGTCATTGTGTCACCGGACGAACCTGAATTCGAAGATTCCGAATTCCATTTTCACCGACTCCACTCAGAAACTTCATTCAAATTTCATTTCACGACGGACAATCAAGCCGTTGAAATGAGGTCATTCTACGGCGCATCTGTTGCTTGGCCTTCATCGTGGCTTGGATCGAATCTCTGGTCGGAATCATCGACTGTTATTGAGAAACGACAAATTTTCATTTCACCGTGGATAAGGATTAATCCATGACGTCGTTGAATCGCCGAAATTTTATTGGGTCATCTTTAGGTGGATTCGCGTTCGGACCGTCACTATTCGCTCGCGAACTTCCGGCAACTTCCATTGGGGCCGACCAGCAAAACGCTGCATTCGCGCCTGACACACTGTTCTTGTCCTGGCAACAAGATCCCACGACGACGATGACCGTTCAGTGGGTGAGTCCGGAATCCGCCGCAGACTTATCGATCCACTATTCGACTTTAGAAAATCCTGTCTGGCAAATCGCCCGGACGATTTCTAAGCCTTATACGAATACCGACCTGAAGGTTTATCGGTGCGAACTGACTGGACTGAAGCCGGGTACGGAATATCAATTTCAAATTGGTTTAGCAACGAAAACTTATCGCTTCCGAACGATGCCGAGCAAAGCCACAAACACGATTCAGTTCGTCTCGGGAGGTGATTGCGGCGTCGACGAACATGCGATCAATACGAACATCCTTGCAGCCAGGCAAGAGCCCTACTTCGCCTTGATTGCTGGCGACCTGGCGTATGACAACGGGAAATCGCCCGAGACGTTCACTCAGTATCTTCAGAATTATCATCGACACATGATTGACCCGCAGGGGCGACTCATTCCGATGATCACGCTGATCGGTAATCACGAAGTCGCCGGCGGTTATAAAACCCAACGAAAAGACGCACCGCAATACCTGAGCCTGTTCGACGGGTTTTACGCGGAAAAGACATTCGGCGTGCTCGATATCGGCGATTACTTCAGTCTTGTTTTGCTGGACACGGATCATATTGAGCCGATCGCCGGGGAACAGACGGAATGGCTGAGCAAAACACTATCTGATCGACAGGAACGGCCGCATCTGATCGTGGCCAATCACGTTCCCGCCTATCCGTCGTACCGTCCACCTGTCGGTGTGAATGGCAAATTCGGTACTGGTGAAGAACAACGCGTTCACTGGTCTCCACTGTTCGAACGATACAACGTTGATGTTGTCCTCGAACATCACGACCACACGTTTAAACGAACGCATCCGCTGACGAATGGCTTGAAAGATAAAAACGGCGTGCTGTATCTCGGCGACGGCTCGTGGGGCAAACTTCGTATTCCCAAGACACCTGAAGAACGCCCTTATCTTGCAACGGTCAGTGCGGCGTATCACATGACGGTTCATCGCCTTGAGGGTGATCAACGCTTCCACATGGCAATCGAAGAATCGGGCAAGGTGGCCGATGTCTGCATGACCAATAACAAGCGTCCTGCAAAGCGTGGTTAGGCATCCCCTTAGACGATTTCAGTTTCGTGAATTATACGTTATTAATTCACGTTTCGTTAATACGTTATTAACAACCAGCGTGTTAAATGCTTAAATCGAAGTATCGCTAATGAACTGCGTTCGATTGATATGTTTTAGCACTTATTCAAAGGAAGAAATGATGCAGAGACCGTTGAAAAAACGAGGTTTCACGTTAATTGAATTGTTAGTTGTGATAGCGATTATCGCTGTATTAATCGCCCTGCTTCTTCCTGCTGTTCAACAAGCTCGCGAAGCGGCTCGGCGCACGCAGTGTAAGAACAATCTTAAGCAACTGGGGTTGGCCATGTACAACTACGAAGGAACTTACGGGCGATTCCCGATGGCCTCTTTCGTTCCCTGGGGTCGATTCAAGACAGACGATGCTCACATGGAATATAAAGGGCAATTCGGACCTAACTGGGCAGTAACGCTGCTCCCTTACGTCGATCAAGGAGGGCTTTACACGTCGATGAATCCGTTCAAAGTTGTTTATCCAACACCACCAGCCGTGTGGGCCGGTAATATGATTGCCGGTACCGATGGTTTATCGTGGCGCAATGGAGTTGTTGGCAGAAAAATCAATGCTTACATGTGCCCTTCGGACTCGTTCAATAACCAACTTTTCGTCAATCCAGCGGTACCGGGGGATTCTACGATTGGTGGCGGCTGGGCTCGCGGCAACTATGGCATCTCCGCAGGATATGAAGACTACGATCACGTGGCAGGTGGAAATCGTTACAAGTCAAGTTCCAGTAACATCGCGGGTGCGAACGGTATGTATTCGTCGCCCCTTTGTGCATCGTTTTACGGCTCGCAAACACGTGACGTCCTTGACGGACTATCAAACCAATTCATGTTTACGGAATTGCGGGCTGGCCTGACGAACATCGATCCACGGGGTATCTGGGCTATGGGATTTCCCGGAGCAAGCGTCCAGAATGGCGGCCGTGGTGTCTACAACCCAGGTCCAAATAACACCTTGGGTGGTATCGCAGCAGACGGTGGTGACGAGCTTGAAGACGGAGCAACCTACTGCACTCCAGCCGCAGCCGCATTGGGGATGGGATGTACCACATCAGGTACGCTGATGACCTCGGTCATGGCACGCAGTCAGCACGTTGGTGGGGTTAATGCCGCGATGGCGGACGGTAGCGGGCGATTCATCTCGAATAACATCGATCAGTTGACCTATATTCGACTGTCGTCAACGCAAGATGGCCAACTCGTTGGCGATTATTAATCGGGAAGACCCGTGAGTTCAGTGTTAAAAAAACTTTCCCCGGTTGCTTTAAATGCAGCCGGGGATTTTTGCCACTGAGCCGACCCGAATGAACTCCTTTTTATCTTAAATAACTCAATGATTGACTTTTCAATACAGGGAGTAATGACATGCGTTGGTGCCTTGTTTCAATGCTGATTCTCGTCTTGGCTTATGGTCCAGCAGGCTGTGGAAAAAAAGGACCAAAGTTGTTGAAGGCCAAGGGGCAGGTTGTCAAAGACGGTGAGGACTTCATTCCTGATGAGGACGAAAATCTTCAAGTCTGTTTCATCCCCATCGCTGCGGACATGTCACCACCCCGGAATTGGTACGCAGCGGAAGTTGATCCTGCAACCGGTTCATTCTACGCGTCGGGGGGAGAGAAAAAGGGTATGCCTCCAGGGAAGTATCGAGTGATGATCGAGCTTAAAAAGAACCGCAAAGATATGCTCGGTGGCAAATTCGACTCGCAGAACTCACCCTACGTCTTCGATATCGATGAGACATCGGAACCGATGGTTGTTGATATCGCGAAACCAGCCCCGAAAATAAATGAATCGCCTTGAAAGTCATTTTTCGACGGCGTGCCTCGTGAAGCGACGCTTTCTCGTCATCTCATTGACGTGATACGGCCAATTTCTGACATCTCTGAATCGAGAGTTTTCATGCGTTGGAATTCCCCTTGTTTGAAGAGTTTTCGTAATTCTGCCTGGCAGAAAATCACACGCCGAGAGATTCCTGAATGGCGCTCGGTCGCTCGAACGCTGTTGACAACTTGCCGGTCCGTTTTTGTTTGTGCTTGCGGGTTCTGTTCGATTTGCCGCGTCAGTACGTGCGAAGAGATTCTCACCGTCTCCACGGTTGCTCAATTTGCCACTCCTGAAACGAAGGATCAGGATGACATGTGCATCTGGGTTCATCGGAATGACCCCGTTCAAAGCACAATTGTCGCCAGCGACAAATCGGCAAGTCAGATCGTCGTTTACGGATTGGATGGCGAGGTCATTCAGAAACTGAATGTTCCGAAACCGGGGAATATCGACATCCGGCAAAACGTGATCATTGACGGCCAGCCGATGGATCTTGTGGTTGTCAATCAGCGGACGGGCGGATTCAAGCTTGTCGTATTTCGAGTTGACGCCAAGTCTCGCAAACTCGAACGAATTGATGACGGTTGCAAGACCGATCCGAATTACGGTGGTTGCCTTTATCACAGTGTGAAAACAGGAAAGTTATTCTTCGTCTGTACTTCTGATACGGGGACCGTCGGGCAATACGAGCTGAAGGGGAATGGACGCAATCAGATCACGGCAACAAAGGTGCGAGATTTGTCGGTTGGCAAGTGCGAAGGGGCCGTCGCCGACGATGAAACAGGCATGCTCTACATTGCAGAAGAGAAAAAAGGAGTCTGGAAGTTTGCTGCGGAACCTGACTCATCGGTCACGGGTACGCTCATCGCATCGGTCGGTGAACACGGGCTTAAGGGAGACGTCGAAGGACTGGCGATCTATCCGTCAAACGATCGCGGATACCTGCTCGTTTCTGATCAGGGTCGCAGCCGATTTATGGCCTATGAGCGTGAGTCGCCTCATCGGTTCCTCGGCGAGTTTTCGGTAGAAGGGGCAACTCATTCCGATGGAATTGACGTGAGTTCGGCCAACCTGGGTTCAACGTTTCCTGACGGTCTTTTTGCTTGCCATACGGATCAAAGCCCGCGTGCCGTTCTTGTGTCGCCGTGGGGACCGATCGGTAAAAGACTTTCAAAGGATTCCTCTGGAAAATAACCGTCGAGTGCTACATCAACACAAAAAATATGGGTGCCAATGGCGGCGGCTTTGTGCCGCCATTCTCTTCGAATCGAATTCCCGTAATAAGACGAATAGCACTAGTGAGTGAAGACGCACGCCAGTGGCACACAACTCCTCATTCAAGCGCTGGAGCAAGACGAGTGATCATCGGTTTTCATCCGCGCTCCGGGGTTTGATCACTATTTTTCCGCTGCAATTCATTAAGAAAACCTGCCACATATGAGCTAGACCACTTTTTTTTGACGTTCGCCATTTCCGCGCGAAAACTTCATTTATTCTTAGCGTTAATCTGGAGAATGACGGTCACTTGTGAAAGCAGGCTTGAACTTGTGAACAATCTCTCCGCAGAGATGAACGGAGCTCTGGTCTTCGTTCAATCTCGGTCGTATTCCCACTGTTTTATCTCGTGCAATTCAGCAGTTCATATCGACAAGATGGAGTGATCAGATGCGTGGGTGCCTCGTTTCAATGCTGATTCTTGTCTTCGCATACGGCCCATCAGGATTGGGTGGCAGCAAAGGGCCGAAGTTATTGAAAGCCAAGGAAGAGATTGTCAAAGACGGCAAAGAAATTATTGCGAAACCCGCCCTGCAATCAGATGCGTCGAACGAATAGTTTATCCGTTTGAAAACAACGTATCGTTGACCGGTGATTTTCGCTTCATTGAACCCGAGGGCTGGGACAATCACTCGGATTGCCTGAATCCGTCTCGCATACCGATGACTCATTCTTGATCAGTCGCTGCATTTCTTTCAGAAATCGGGATGGCTTCGTTTTGTAGCGCTTACCCCACTTCATTCGAGTTTCAGCATAGCTGATGGTCAATACGTCTTTGGCTCGTGTGATGCCGACGTAGGCGAGGCGGCGTTCTTCTTCGATCGCCGATGGGTTGCTTTCTAACTCGTCGGTAATTGATCGCTTATGTGGCAACAGCCCTTCTTCGAGCCCGACAAGATAGACATGCGGGAACTCCAAACCTTTCGCACTGTGTAGCGTCATTAACTTGACTGACGATTGCTCAAACGAATCGTCTTCTCCGAATTCGCGATCATTGCCGTTCAGCGAGGTCTGATCCAGAAAATCATTAAGATCGGGTTTTGATGCTCGTTGCTCGTACTCCTTGAGCGCCGTAATGCATTCTTCCAGCACGGCGTTGCGAGCCAGTTGCTGGTCGGTGGCTTTGTACTGCTTTTCGATTTCCCCCTCATAATTAATCTCATGCAGTAGAGTTTTCAGGGTCTCAGACATGCTTGTTCCGGGTGCTTCGAATCGATTTTGAAAATCGGTCAGCAAACTCCGAAAGGCTTCGATGGCTTTGGCTGTTTTTGGTGACAGCTCCTTTTCGGCAACGGCGTCGGGGATCACGTCCCAGATCTTCCGTCCCGATTTCACGGCTCGCCCCAACAACTTTTCGATCGACGCCTCGCCAATCCCTCGTACCGGCGTATTGATAATCCGTAACAGAGAAACTTCGTCCGCCGGGTTTGCAAGAACCTTGAGGTACGCCATCACATCGCGGACCTCTTTCCGATCGAAAAAGGATTGACCGCCAACCAACTGATACGGTACGCGGACTCGACGCAGTTCGGTTTCGAAGATCCGGGGCTGTTCGTTCGTGCGGAACAAGATGGCAATATCCTGAGGCGGAACCTTCAGTTCTTTGATCAGATAATTGATATCGCGCACGACCCCTTCCGATTCGGTCTGTTCATCAGGATAAGGCTTGATCGCGGGTGTGGGGCCGTCTTTATGAGCGATCAATGTCTTATCGTGCCGACCAACATTGTGTTTCACCAGTTGATTGGCCAGCCGAATGATCTCGGTCGTACAGCGGTAATTGTCTTGCAGCCGTACGATTTTTGCGCCGGGAAAGTGCTGCTGAAAATTAAGAATGTGCTTCACTTCGGCCCCGCGCCAGCCATAGATCGATTGATCGTCGTCACCCACGACGCAGATATTGTGATGTGGTTTGACAAGTGCCGCGACGATCTGGAACTGCATCTCATTGGTGTCCTGATACTCGTCGATCTGGACTTGTTCGAACCTTGCCTGCTGGCGTGCCAGCACCTCGGGAAACTGGTCGAACAATTGAGCGGTCAATAACAGCAGATCGTCAAAATCGACGGCCCCTGACGCGCGAAGACTGAGCTGATAGCGACGGTAGCCTGATGACGCGAGGAACGCTCGATCATCATCGGCAT
>JBAXBD010000007.1:0-25585 GCA_037142165.1 Schlesneria sp.
TTTGAATCGTTTTCGACGCATGCTCATCACGCGGAGCGATGATGGCTACTTTGGAAGAAACCATGAAACTTGACTCAATGAGTCAAGTTTCAGTCCCGAAGAAGTCCAAAACCGTGCCACCCGTAGGGCGCAGCAATATGACCCGACACCAGCTTGGCTGTTTTATCAGGCCATGCCAGCCTTGATCGGCTTAGAGGTAAGCGGTCAATCCTCGCTTTTCGAGTTCTGCAATCAGTTTCTTGATCGCCCCTTCATCTCGTTTGTCGGCGACCAGCGTTGCCGTTGCCGTATGAACGATGATCAGATCTTTGACGCCGATTGTGGCAATCAAGTGTTCGGTATCCGACCGGACAATGCATCCCGATGAGTCGACACTACAACAAAGTCCATCGATGGTATTTCCATCCCCGTCGGTCGGGAAGAGTCTTGGAAGGGCCTGCCAGCTTCCGACATCATCCCATTCGAACGGAGCTTCCAGGACACAGACTTGATCGGCGGCTTTTTCGAGGACTGCATAGTCAATCGAAATCGATGGCATGAGCGGGAATTCTCGCTCCAGCAGGACCTGGGCATGACCCGTTTGGATTCCCGGACGGATGTTTTCCAGCCGTTCAAAGATTTCCGGCGAGAACTTTTTCAGTGCGTCCAGAATTGTCTGGGCGCGCCACACGAAAATACCACAATTCCAATAGTATTCGCTGGTTGCCATGAACCTCGCTGCCGTCAGTTGATTCGGCTTTTCATTAAAGCTTTTGACCCGGTAGGTTGGGCACGATGTTGTCACCAGTCTCTCGCCCCGCTGGATGTATCCGAAACCGGTCGAGGGATAGGTCGGTTCGACACCAAACAGAACGAATGTTGAAGGTTCCGCTTCGATCAGGCTGACCGCTTGAGTGACGGCCTGTTGAAATTTGTCGTTGGGACTGATGACGTGATCTGCGGGCGTGACGAGCATGATGGCATCAGGGTCCGACGCCAGCAACTCGATCGCCGCCAGACCAATACAGGGAGCCGTATTGCGGCCACAGGGTTCGACCAGAATCTGATTCGCAGGGATGTTTGTCAGTTGTCGAGCCGTCTCCACGGCGTGAGCAGCCCCCGTTACGACCCAGATGTGCGCCGGCGAAATTGCGGGCTGACATCGATCGGCAGTCTGCTGAATGAGAGTCTGGTTCCCCGTCATTCGCAAGAACTGTTTTGGTAGTTCGCGCCGACTTTGCGGCCAAAACCTGGTTCCTGATCCGCCTGCCATGATGACCGCGTGTAACATTTCAAGATTCTTTCGTTAAATTCTTTCGATTTTGTCGAACTCCCCAAGCTCTGTAAAAGAGCCTGGGGATCAATCCCGTCTCGGTTATTCGAGCTGATCCGCATACTCAATGAGGATCGTTTCTGACTCGAATGTTTCCTCGTCAGTCTGAATTGTTTTTTTAGCAATCACATCTCGAAGTCATTGAAGTCGCGACAGTGCTTTGTCAAACTTCTTACCAGGATTCTGTGCCACTGTATCCGAGTCTTCGGAGAAGCAGTCTCTTATTCACTTTTTCGGAAGAAGAGCACTGCTTGATCGAAGGGGGTCAAAAAGTCGCACACTGAACCAGAAGGTTGACCTGACAATAGTCGACATTCGTTCTGCGGGCATCATGAATAGAGGAAGCAACAGATGTCAAATGACAATGTTCGTAGAATTGAAGCGGCACGAAGCACTGTCGACCAGGCTGTGCATGGCGGAAAGCTGACGCCTGCGTCCGGGCACAACGTGAAACGGTGGTTGTCTGAACCGTATTATGCCGAATATCTCGGTCAGTTGTTGCGACTGATTGACGAAGCCAACTTTGCCGAATTGGATCGTTTATTCTGGGAACGAATTCCGTTTGGGACGGGTGGTCGACGAGGGACAATGAGCGAAATTGGCTCGGCCACGATCAATGCCCGTACGATCGCCGAATCGGCTCACGGACTGGCAGTCTACGTTCAGCGAATGGCCAGTCCTGAAGACCTGAATGATGCGAATGGCGAGCAGGGTGTACGGGGTGAAGCCCATGCTACGGGCTTGCGAGTTGTCATTGCACGTGACACGCGACACCGCTCGACGGAGTTCGCTCGCTTAACCGCATCAATCCTGGCCGCTCATGGCTTTCAAGTCTTTTTCTTTCCTGAGCCCCGAGCGACACCAGAACTTTCGTTTGCAGTTCGATATCTGAAATGTGATACCGGCGTCATGATTTCGGCTTCCCACAATCCGCCGAGCGACAATGGCTTCAAAGCCTATTGGAATACCGGCGGGCAAGTTCTACCCCCTCACGATCAAGGGATTATCGCCTGCGTCGACGCCAGCGAAGAAATTCCCACAGTCGATTTCGACGCTGCCGTGCAAGACGGAAAGATCGTCATTCTTTCAGAGTCAAAAGACCTCGACGTCGATCAGGCTTATATCAACGAAGTCTGTGCCTTGAGCCTGTCGTCGGCACGAACGATTCGTGCCCTTTATACACCCATGCACGGTGTGGGGGCTTCATCGATCTATCGCTCGATTCTGCAAGCAGGGTATCAGGCTGTTGATTTGTATAAGCCTCAATGTTCTGAGGATGGCTCGTTTCCGAATGTCCCTGACCATTTGCCGAACCCGGAACGTCCACAGGCACTGCGTCCCGCGATCGACTTCGCCAAAGCGAACGGCCATGCTCTTGTTCTGGCTTCAGATCCCGATGCCGACCGCCTGGCGGTAGCGGTCAGGACTCAAGGTGATGAATTCATCTGCCTGTCGGGTAATCAACTTGGAGCGTTACTGGCGGATTACATTCTTTCCAAACGAGCTGCCGCCAGGACGCTGACGCCCGATCATTTTCTGGTAGAGACGCTCGTCACGACCCCGATGCTTATTCCAATTGGACATGCTTACGGGGTTCGCGTCATCCGTGATCTGCTGGTGGGCTTCAAGTGGATCGCCGGGGCGATCGACGCGAACGGACCAGATCAATTTGTCTTCGCGGCAGAAGAATCTGTCGGCTATATGGCGGGTTCTTACTGTCGTGACAAAGACGCTTGTGTCGCAGCGATCTTCGCCTTGGAACTGGCGAGCGAACTTCAGGCTGCTGGTAAGACGCTCGTCGACCGGCTAGACGAACTGTATGTTCGGCACGGCTTCTATCACGAGGTACAGTTCGTCCAGACGTGTCCGGGAGCTCAAGGGAGCAGCCAGATTGCGGCCATGATGCAGTCCCTGAGAGAGCGAACACCTGCGTCTTTAGGGTCGATTACATTTGAAACGGTCAAGGACTATCAGCGGCACGTCGTGAAGTCGCTTCCATCCAACACAGTTCAGGCGGACCTGCCTCAACCGTCAGGCGATTTGCTGATTCTGGAAGGTCAATCAGGCCCATGCCGGGTGACTCTTGCAGGTCGACCGTCAGGGACCGAGCCCAAGATCAAGTTCTACCTGTTCGCCAGCGTCTCGCCCGATCTGCCACTGAGTGAAGCAAAGAAGCTGGGGCAGCAGCGTCTCGTGGAACTCGAATCCGAATTGAAGAAATGGCTGGTTTCGGCGATTTCAATTTAATCGACAAACAGAAGCTCGTTCAGCCCGAACAGCGACTGGATATACAGCGGCCAGCGACGACTTCCTGACTCCTGAGTGGTGTCGGACAGAGCGAGAAACCGTTCACCGAGTTGAATTTCAACCTCAGTCGGATTTCGCTGAAACAGGTACTGATAGCAGGCAACGATTTTCTCGGGTGTAGTTGAATCGGGCCGTTCAGCATGAAGCCGGGCAGTCAGTTTCACAGACTGCGAGTCGACGAATTCGCTGTTTAACAGGAACAGTTGCTGGAGCGGCGTTGTGGTGACATCGCGTGCGGGACTATGCGATGTCGGCGGAGGAAAGTCGAACAGCCGCAGCATATCGTTCTGTTCGTCACGGCCGACTTTTCCGTAGAGCGTCCGGCGAATGTTTGTCGGCAGGTCCAGCTCCGCTGCGGGGCCTCCCATGGTGACATCCAGATTATCCGCGACCGCAAGCATCGCGTCTCGCCACGGTTCGATTTCCAACCGTCGTCGACTCATGCGAGCCAGCCAGTGGTTGTCAGGATCAAGCTGGCTCGATCGCGAACCAGGGGTAGGTCCCGATGCCATCGGGCGTGTATCGCTTGATTGCCGATAGGTGGCCGATGTGACAAGCAGGCGGTGCAGATGCTTCAGCGTCCAGTCGCGGGGGCTACGAGACAAGCTATTTCCAGCCGTTTCGGCAGCCATCCATTCGAGTAATTCCGGGTGAGAGGGCCGGTCCCCTTGAACGCCAAAATCGCTGGGGGTTTTTACGAGACCCCGACCAAAATGGAACGACCAGATTCGATTCACGAGGACACGCGCTGTCAGCCCCCTCGCGTGTTGAAACAGCGAATCGGCGAACTCACGACGCCCGCTTCCGGAAGTAAACGGCGAAGGTGAACCTGGTGACAGCACTTCAATGAACCGTCGAGGGACAATCTCGCCCGGGTTCCCTGGGTTCCCCCGGCGAAAGATCGGCAGGTCTCGTGGCTGACGTTTTCGGATATCGAGCTTTGTCATCTCGGGACCATCCGGCAGCACGTACAAGCTCGCTTCTTCAACGGTATGTGCCATGCGTGCGTCAAATTGAGGGGTCGATTTGCGAAGGCTGTCGATCTCGGCCGTCAACTTCTTAGCTTCTTCTGATTCCTTATCTTTAATTCCCTTGAGTGCTTCTTCCATTTTGTCGACACGCTGACGTGCTTCAACAATCTTCTCTGCCAAGGGGGACGGTAAGAGCGGCCGGTCGGTCAGTTGAGTACTCGCAAACATCCCCGCCAGGGCGTAGTAGTCACGCGTCGTAATCGGATCAAACTTATGATCGTGACAACGAGCACAGGCAACCGTCAGCCCCAGGAACGTGCGTGAGACGGCATCGATGCGTTCATCCCATTCATCAGCCACGATGACTTCGATGACGGCCGGCGCGAGCCTTGGCTCTTTCCAATAGGTCGGACTGAGTCCGAGCAATCCGAGCGCGGCATAATCTTCGGGAGGGGTATTCTCGATCACGTCAGCAGCCAACTGATTTTTGCAGAAGTCGTCGTAGGGAATGTCGGCATTGATCGCTCGAACAACCCAGTCGCGATATAGCCACGCCTGGTCGGCATTCTTCAGCCAGGTCGGAGTCACATCCGTGTAGCGAGCCAGGTCCAACCAGTATCTCGCCCATCGCTCCCCGAAATGCGGCGACGCTAATAATCGATCGACCTCTCTTTCATAGGCATCAGGTCGGGTCTCCGCGACGAATTCCATCACGTCTTCGGGGTTGGGAGGCAACCCCAACAGGTCGAACCACAAACGACGGGCAAGAGTTCTTTTGTCAGCGGCGGGATTCGGTGTCAGTCCTTGTTGTGCCAAGCCAGTTTGGATAAACGCATCGACCGGTTGCAGCACGTTTTTTTCCGGTTCTATCGGGGGTGGCCGGTGAACCCAAAGTGGCTGGAATGACCAGAACTTTCGAGCTTCGTTCCAGTCGATCGTTTTGGCTTTTTTTTCCACGGCGTCACCATAATCCGGGACGACCGCTCCGTTTTGAACCCAGCGGACAAAAAGCTGAATCTCGTCGTTGGGAAGTTTTCCTTCCGGCGGCATCTGAAGTTTTGGTTCACCGTACCGGATCGCATTGACGAGCAAGCTTTCGTCTGGCTTACCCGCAATCAGAATGGGTCCGCGCGTTCCACCCGCCAGAAGCCCGGCTCGGCCATCCAGTACCAGGTGCCCGTTCTCTTCCGATTTATCGGCTGCGTGACACTCATAACACCGTTTTACCAGCAGTGGACGAATCTTCTTCTCGAAGAATTCTATGGATTCCTTGTCGGCGTTGACCTCTTCGGCAACAAGGATTCCGGGCGATGTGAGTAACATCGACGCCAAACAGACAATCAGTCCAAGCCACCTCATCAATGACACTCCGGAAACTCCAGGACCACCGCATCCACTCTACCATACGCGAAGGCTGCGGAAAGTGTGGACGGAAAACCCGTTCTCGCGTATCGTGGATGCCACTCGATCCAACTCTTGGTAACTTTAACGAAGCCCGTCATCAGCCTGGGATTGTCCCCTTTATTTTAGCGGGTTTTTGTTGCGAATTGATTTTAAGTCCCGACGACATCGTTGTGACTGATTACTGATGGGAGTTTTCTACATGAGCATGCTTGTGATTGTCCTGGCGTCTGCTGCAATCCTGTCGATCGCCTATTGGACTTATGGTCCGATCCTCGTTCGGCTGTTGCGACTTGATGCCAATGCCAGGACACCCGCGTTTGAATTGCGGGATGATCTCGACTATGCCCCGCTTGCTCCTAACGAATTGCTCAGTCAACACTTCTCGGCGATCGCCGCCGCAGGACCGATCGTCGGACCGATTCTGGCCGGGGTCATGTTCGGCTGGCTCCCCGCGTTGATCTGGATTCTGGTCGGTTCGATCCTGATTGGCGGGGTTCACGATTTTACGTCGCTCGTGGCATCAATTCGCCATAAGGCAAGATCGATCGCCGAAGTCGTTCGCGATCACATGAGTCGACGAGCTTTCGTGCTGTTCCTCAGCTTCGTCTGGCTGGCTCTCGTTTATATTATCGTCGCCTTTACCGACATCACTGCCGCGTCGTTCATCGGCAAGCAGACGCTTGAGAACGGTGAAGAAGTGACGGGGGCGGGGATCGCATCATCATCGTTGATGTATCTGGTGCTGCCGCTGGTGATGGGTGCGCTACTGAAATACACCAAGCTTTCTGTCGGCTGGGCCACGCTGATTTTTCTGCCACTTGTCGGAGTCTCAATCTGGGCTGGTCAGTACCTTCCCGTCGACATGACCGCGATTTTGAAGACGTTTATCCCAACCGCTGACGACCGATTGGCTCATAAGACCTGGGATGTGCTGCTGCTGATTTATTGCTGTATCGCGTCCGTTGTCCCGATGTGGCTGCTGTTACAACCGCGAGGCCATCTCGGCGGCTATTTCCTGTATGTTGCTTTGGCAGCAGGAGCGGTCGGACTTTTGTTTGGGGGAGCGAACATCGAATATCCCGCATTCAACGGTTGGACGACACCCAAAGGGGAAACGTTGTTCCCGGTTCTGTTCATCACGATCGCGTGCGGAGCCTGTTCCGGCTTTCATTCGTTGATTGCTTCGGGAACGACGTCAAAGCAGTTGCGATACGAGACGGATGCCAAGTTGATCGGTTACGGTGCCATGCTGCTGGAAGCGATGGTGGCGATTGTTTCGCTCAGTTGTGTCATGATCCTCACCAAGGATGCATCTCTACTGAAGAAGCCGCAGCCGAATCTGATTTATGCTCAGGGAATCGGGACGTTGCTCGAACAATTTTCGGTATTTGTTCGAAGCTGTGGTTGGACGGGATTTCATCTTTCCAGCCAATTAACCGTTTCATTCGCGCTGATGGCCTTTACGACATTTGTCTATGACACACTCGATGTCTGCACGCGGTTGGGTCGCTACATCATTCAAGAGCTGACAGGCTGGCACGATTCAAAAGGTCGCTGGCTGGGAACGCTGCTTACCGCCGGTGTTCCCGCGTTCTTTGTGATGCAGACGATCAATGACGCCGATGGCAACCCCGCACCGCTCTGGAGAATCTTCTGGGCATTATTCGGCGCCAGCAACCAATTGCTGGCCGCATTGACGCTATTGGGGGTGACAGTCTGGCTCTGGCGGACCCGTCGCGAGACCTGGGTTCTGTACGTCGTCGGCCTGCCAACCGTCTTCATGTACACAATGAGTACCTGGGCCTTGGGTCGGATGATCTACGGCTACGTGCAGCAGCTCGGTGCCGCGAAAGCTCCACAACAGATCACGTACATCCTGCTGGGGATTTCGTCATTACTGCTTTTCCTCGCGCTGGCGATGTTGATTGAAGCGGTGATCGCGCTGACTCGCAGGGACGACAATCGCACGCGTCCGAATTCCCCGGTCACGGCAGCTTACGCGGGATAGAGTTTCCTGATCAGCATAGAAACAAACCACACAACCCAAACGTCATCTCAACCCCTCCACCAGGGTGGTTTACGGCCCTTTGCCCTAGCCGCCACAAATGATCTCTAACTGCCGCTGATCAGAAAATTCGCAATCTGTGGCTGCATTTCGGCCCAATTACCAGGGAACTGATGACCGCCGGGATGAGTGTGACTCTGGAATTTCCATCCTGCAGACTCGGTTGCCTTTTTCCAGATTTGAACAAAGGGGGCATGAGGTTCAGCCGTTCCGTGAATGAATACACAGCGTACAGTTCGTTTCGACGGCTTCAGGTCCGGAGTAATCAGTTGATCAACCAACGAACCACCCGGCGACAGACCAACGACACCGGCATAAAGGTCAGGTTTTTCCGCCGTCAATAACATGGCGTGTAAAGCCCCTTGCGAAAACCCCAGCAGGAAAACCTTCTCCCGATTTACTAGCCCTTCTAATTGCGGCGACTGTACGATCGCCTGCAAGTCCGAATTTGTTTGTGCGGTGGATTCCATCGGCCATTGAAAATGATCACCACCTGCGGGGACGGAACCCGGAACCGCGACGGTGACAAATCCGCTCTCGGCCCAATCCTCAGCCTGACCGAGATAATTAATATTGGTATCGCCATACCCATGCAGCAGAAGCATCATCGGCCAACCACCATCCGGCTTTTCGCTGAGCGGACGAACGGCGATCGGAGTCCCCACGTGTGATTGGCCAGAGGCAACATATCGTTCTCGAATTCGCATCAAGGATTGTTTGAAGTCTGGCCGGTTCCTGATCGTTCCAAGTTCGTCGTCGCTGAGTGCGGTGGGGAAATCATCGAAACCAAGATCGATCGCCTTTTGAAACTCGGCCACGGACCGAGCAGGTTGATTCGAGAGTTCAAAATTGCAGGCACGTTGATAAGAAGGGTATCCCCAGGAGGGATCGGCCAGAGTCGCGAGTTCGTATTGTCGATCCGCTTCGATGTACCGTTGTCGTGACTTCAATTGATCCCCAATTGAAGCGTATTCCTCCGCCTTCTGCCTCGCCTCCGTCGGTTCGTCTTCGCCTTCCCAGTCCTCAATCCAGACGACGTGTTTTGGAGGGAAACGGGGAATTGATAGATCAATCACCGATGAGCTGGTCGTTTCACCAATCATTGACGGAGTGTTGGAGGATGTCCCCGTCGGTTTTGATTGAGAACATCCCAACGTCCACAGCGTCATGATGCACATCGACGAAATCAGAATTTTGTTCATGGAAATCTCTTTCGAGTTTTGGGACCGGCACATCCGGGATTAAGGTGGACGAATTGTTGGAGCGCAGATTCATCGCCGGTATTGATTGATGGAGATAGCAGTCATTTGAATCTTCTACTTGCGACAAAACAATGAGGACGGTTGTTTTTAAACGCGGAACTTTTTTCCGGGTGTACGCTGAAGAAACGGCGCGTTGATTGGTTTCTGTCTAAGTCTCCAGGAATGCAATTGACCCAATAGACATCACGACTTATTTTTGCAGGATTCTGTGCCGCCAGACGGCGCAAGCGATAAGGAAAATCGCTGGTTGAATTCTCACAGGGAGTCAGTGATGTCGCGTCGAAAGCCGGGCTACGTGATTGGCGTGATTCTACTGGCCGTGTTGCTGTCGGCTCCTCAGGTGATCATTGGCGGTGGACTCGGTTGTCTGTGGTACTGGCAGGGGAGTTACCCGTTGCCCCTCTTACCCGGCTTTGGAAACAATGGATTCTTGATAAACCAGTACGCCGGTGTCTCGTGTTGGCAAGATCAATTAGTCCACTTCAATTTGAATGAAGAGGGGAAAGCCAGTTGCCAGATCACGATGAAAGATCCTGAAACGGGCGCGGATAAAAAACTTGATTTGAACCTGCCCGAGGGAGAGCCTTGTCAAGTAATCCTCATCGGCGACCACATGTGGTTGACTGGAAAAAATGAGACTTACGAAGTCGTCGATTCCGCGTTAGTAAAATATCCGGTCCACATGCCGCGCCCTGACACGACGCAACCCCCTCAATGGTTCTTTTGCAAGATCCCGACGGATCAGCAAGATTCGAACTTTTCTTCCAACGCGGGCGAAGTCGCGGTCCCCGCTTATCTGGAGAGAACAAAAAGCGGGTATGTTGTGAAAGCGTTCCGAAACGGTGCATGGAATACCCTGGGCGACCTTCGCTTGCCAATTGGTGGGCAGGTTCAATCGGTCGGCTCAAAATCGAGTAAGTCAGGATCGACACGAATGCGCATCGCGAAATCGGCTATTCAAGTTTTCAATTCCGGCGACGATGTTCATCTCTTTCTTCACAATGACGGATACGTCCTGTATCGAAAGGGATTGGAATTCGAGCCGAACGAGAAAGCGATTTCGATCCCGACGGTCGTGAGTGATTCCACTGATGACGAGACCGTGAAGACGGTCAGTATGACGCATACGTCCGATACGGAAATTGCCGATATCGTTAACAATCCCGAATGGAAAGGCTGGTCACTCGTTTGCGACCAGCCTCTTGACGACTTTAACGGGGTGATGCGATGCACTCACGGACTCGTCGTTGATGGAATGCCTGCGGCAGTGATTGTAGAAGGAACTTTATCTGGCAATCCGATTGGCCACTTCTATCGATTTGACGGTCAGGCATGGAGTGAATGGACCACATTGTCGTTTCCATTTGGGTCAACTTCATTTCGGACACTGAGCAGTCAGGATGGTCAGAAATCGTATCTCATCGCGACAACGACCACTCAAACCATGCACCTCTATGCTGTCGAAGCTACTGGCTTCCGAAAAATCATCGGTTTAGACCGCTGGGAAAACTCCGCGTCAATCGGTCTGTTTTTTTACGTCACCATTCTGGCCGCGACATCCATTCTGGGTGCAATTCTCAGTGCTGGCGTCTGGATTCTGATGGGATGGTGCCAGAAGCCCGACTACGAGTTCGGAGTCCAGACCGTCAAGCTGGCCTCCGTCGGTTGGCGAGCGATTGCTCGAACCATCGATGTGACTCTCATCGGAGTTTCGATCATCGGTATCGGTGCTTTTTTGACAAGGAGTTTTGATTGGCTGTCGCTGGCCGAAGCGTTGAATCTGGGTGTCAATCATCCGACCCTGACAGGTGCCGTTCAAATTGTCTCGACCCTGGCATTCTGCCTCGCCGCAATGATTTCGGTACTGCTGGTCACTCAGGCAAAGTGGGGAGTCACCCCCGGGAAATGGTTGTGTCGACTGAGAACAGTACGAACCAGCTTAAGACCCTGCGGATTCGCAAGAAGTCTCGCCCGTGAAATCGTTTTCTTCGTCGATTGCGGCAATTTTATTTGCTGGACCCCAGGCATCCTGAGCATCGCGTTGACGGATCACCGACAGCGCCTGGGGGATCTTGTGGCAGACACGATTGTGGTCGAGAAGCAAGCGGTAGAAAAGATAGGTTGACGACGCTGAAGCATGGAGTTTCTTGTCTAAGAGGAAATTTGACACCAAGTTTCAAGGGGACCGATTTCGAAAAAACTCAATAAGAGATTTTTGAATACGAAGGACGCGAAGTTAAGGAAGTGGAGAGAACGTGGAAATGTCTTTCAATTCGTTTCGCGACAGAGTCAAACGGACTTGCGGGATAGCATTGGGGTTGGTCTGATCGATCAGTCATAACACCTGACCCGAATCCCGAGCGCCTTGAGATTGCAACAATTCTTCGTTGACTTTCACGGATTAAAAAATGAACCCACAAGTTGGAAAAGTGACGACACTGACGTATTGGGTAGGAATTATATTGATGGCGACCAGCAGCCAGGTCGTCAACGCGACGGGTACCAAAGTCACGACAGTCTCTGTTCCGTCGGGTGGTCAGGCGATGTCCGCCAAGATTGATGCGAAGGGGGTGATCCATCTGGTGTGTGACTCATCCGATGGCCCTCAATACTTTCGATCTTCGGATAACGGTGCGAATTTCAGTGCACCGATGCCGCTTTTGGATCAGGCGTCGCGTAAGCCAGGCCTTGAGTTCATTACCTGGGATATGGCTGTGACGCCCGAAGGGGCGGTCCATGTCGTCCTGGGGAACAATGCCTGGAAATTAAAACTACCCAAGGATGAATGGGGATTTTTTTATACTCGACGATTGCCGGACGAGACGGCATTTTCCTCTTTGAAAAACATCAATCACAAACCGAGTGAAGGGTTTTCGCTGGCCGTCAGTGATACGGGGACGGTCACAGCCGTCTGGATGGCGGATAAACTTTACGCGAATGTCTCGCATGACGGGGGAACGACATTTTCTTCGGCCGTAGAGATCGATCCGACGCTTAATCCTTGTAATTGTTGTACGACGAGTTCGGTCTATGGGGCTGACGGAAAGCTGGCGATTCTTTATCGAGAAGAAACGGACAATAATCGCGACATGTATCTGGCGCTCTGGGACCAGAAACCGAACCAGGTGACGAAGACTCGTGTCAGTACTACTCCGTGGAAGATTGACTCCTGCCCCATGACGTACTATTCGGTCGTACGTAGCGGCAATGGTTATCTCGCTGCCTGGCCGACGAAGGGGGAGATCTATTTCGCAAAACTGGATTCGAACGGGTCACCGACAACTCCGAAAGAGATTAAAACGCCCGGTTCGAGCGGGATGCGATCGGGAGTTATTCCGATTGCCGCTCCTGGCGGACAGACGCTGGTCGCATGGAAGAAAGAGAATCAACTTGGCTGGCAATTGTATGATGAACGGGGTCGACCGACGGGAGTCCCTGGCTCAACCAAAAGTGCTGGAACCGGAGTCGCAGGGATCGTTTCGAAAGAGGGGGAACTGATCCTGCTCAAGTGAGCCGTCAAAGGTTTGTCGCCAGGAACCTTTTGACAAAACACATTGTTAACGGGAAATTCCCGAAGTCGGGTTATTGCATTCGTTCGGTAAAGTCATGCCAGGTATGACATTCCGGAGAGAGATCTTTGCAAAAATGATCGAAAACGCAAAGAAGACTCGAATCTCGGCATTGGCGTGTATAGACTAATGCGTACGTTTAAGGCGACCGCGCTCGCCAATTCTGTAACCGAAAGGAAATCCTTTCGGTTCAACTGTTTGTTTGAGGGAATCTGATCGTGTCGACTATCTCCGCCAGCCAGCCTTTGTCAACCGAAACGCGAACGCTGAACGGGGCCGATGTCTTTGTCGAATGCCTCATCCGACAGGGAACCGACGTCATTTTCGCATATCCGGGCGGATGCAGCATGCCGCTGCACCAGTCATTGACTCACAGGAGCGCGGACATTCGGACAATCCTTCCGCGACACGAGCAGGGGGGAGCATTTGCGGCGCAAGGGGTGTCTCGGACCACAGATCGCGTTGGCGTTTGTATGGGGACAAGTGGTCCTGGCGCGACGAATCTCGTCACGGCGATTGCCGATGCGAAGATGGACAGCATCCCCATGATCGCGATTTCGGCTCAGGTGCCGACGACTTTGATCGGCAGCGACGCGTTTCAAGAGACGCCGATGGTCGAAATCTGTCGTGCCATCACCAAGCATCATTATCTGGTCACGAAGACAGAAGACATTCCTCGGATCATCAAGGAAGCGTTCCACATTGCTCGCACCGGACGCCCGGGCCCAGTGTTGATCGACGTTCCAAAGGATGTCCAGTTGAATCTGGTGACCTGGGACGTTGATTATGACCCCGAGATGAATCTGCCTGGTTATCATCCAGAGGTTCGCCGAGTTCATCCGAATCAGATTCGTGCGATCTTGAAGATGATCCGTGAATCGAAGAAGCCGATTTTCTACGCCGGTGGCGGGATCATTCAGGCCAACGCCAGTGAAGAATTCACCAAGTTCGCTCGCAAGACCGGTATCCCCGTCGCGACGACGGTGATGGGGATCGGTTGTTTTCCCGGCGACGATGAACAGTCATTGCACATGCTCGGGATGCACGGCACGGTCTATTCGAATTATGCGATCAACGAAGCTGACCTGCTGTTGGCGTTCGGTGTTCGTTTCGATGATCGCGTGACCGGAAAACTGAGCGAATTCGCGAAGCACGGCAAGATTGTGCACGTGGATATCGACCCTTCCGAACTTCATAAGAACAAGATCGCCGACATTCCCGTTGTGGCAAACATCAAGGAAGTGCTTCAGGGGTTGAATGCGATGATTGCGGAGGAAGACGTTCCGCAAATCGACGCCTGGTGGGAAACGGTTAACGCCTGGAAGAAGCAGTATCCACTGAAAGTCAAAGACAGCGGCGATTTTATCATTCCACAGTACGCCATTGAGGAATTGTGGCGTCAAACGAAGAAACTGGATACCTACATCACTGTTGGCGTCGGCCAGCATCAGATGTGGGCGGCTCAGTTTTACAAATTTGATCGTCCGCGACGGTGGTTGAGCAGTTCTGGTTTGGGAACCATGGGCTTTGGTCTGCCTGCCGCCATGGGGGTTCAGGCAGTTCATCCGGAATCGCTGGTGGTTGATATTGATGGTGACGGCTGCATGCTGATGAACCTGCAGGAACTCGCCACGCTCAAGTGCGAGAATCTTCCGGTTAAGACGCTGCTGCTCAATAACCAGCACCTGGGAATGGTGATGCAGTGGGAAGATCGTTTCCTCGAAGGAAGCCGTGCTCACACGTATCTCGGCCCCATCGAGCATCCCGAAGCGGTCGGTGCCGGAGCGGGGGGACATTACGAAGAGACGTACCCCAATTTCGTGCAGATTGCCAAGGGTTTTGGATTAGGCGCAGCCCAGGTCCGCAGCAAGAAGGAATTTCCTGCCGCACTTAAGACGATGTTGGAATATGACGGTCCCTATCTGCTGGATGTGATCTGTCCTTATCAAGAACACGTGTTGCCGATGATTCCTGGTGGAAAAACGGTCAAAGATATCATCATCGAATAGGGTCAATTCATGTCAACTTCCGTCGATGAAACATCCACTTTGGCCACGCGTATTCTCAATCGAGTTGAAGAACTGGTCCTGACAGCCGAACGCGAAACAAAGCCTTTGGAACTGGATCCGTTGCGCAGCGAGCTGTTTGAGTTGTTCGTGACGGCGAACGGTGCCGGTTACACCAAAGAGGACGCCGAGCCTGACCTTTCGGCGAACGGGTTGTGCCGTTCGCTTGGTTCGCGCTGGGGTTTAAAAGATGCCGCCAAAAGCGCCGTCGAGCTCAATGGGCGAATCCCGACAGAACATCTGGCAAAAATGCGACTGCTTTGGTCACTCATGCGGATGTGGATGGAATGGTCTTATGCGTGGGATCGCTGGGCCGAATTTCATCAGAACGAAGAGTGACATCAGCAGAAAAATTTCGAACTTTTCGCGACCGGGTTGCATCTTTGCTGCAACTTCCGTATTCGATTCATATCAGAACGTATTTGATTTTAAATCTTCGGCGTGCGGTGACCGGGGTCAACGGCTTCGAGGAGTGCCTGTCGACGTTTGGTGTGATGGAATTTCGCTTTTCACTGAAAACTGTATGAGCAGCGATTTATGATGAATACCCCTTCAGTATTCCGCCGCTTGTGGCTTCTTGTGTTGTTGGCTGGAATCGGTTTCAGCGACGACCTCTGGGCTCAACAAGGTTCACTTGCGAACCAACCCGCAACGACCACTGTTGCATCTTCTGGTGCGCTTGGCAAAGATTCGAATAGCTATCCTCCCCTTCCGATGCCGTTTTATCGTGGCAGTCACCCCACACGTCGCGATCTTGTCGGTTTCTACTTTCACTCGTTCATGCTGATCTATCTGCTGGGGCTCTTTACCCTGTGGGTCTGGACGGCAAACTGGATCGATACCGATGCCAACGAACTAAAAGTTCAGCCGCAGATGTGGAATTCGATTGTGTTATTGACCGGTGTCGCAGGATTCGTCGGATCGCTTTGTGCTCCACAATGGTTTCTCAGTTTTCTGTCGATGACCGCCGGTTACGCCATACCGATGGGTATTTACGTTGCGGAACGAAATAAGCGAGTTCCGGAATCAGGTAAAGTTCTGACCCCCCGGCACCTCAGATCGGTCGCCTTGCGTCTGATGTCGAGACTGGGGATGAACGTCGGCACAAAAGAGCAGCGAAGTCATGCGGGTGGACCGCCGATTCGCTTGATTGGGAAGTCCGGTAAGGGGGCTGGTGAGATCGACCGATCTCGACAGGTCGAAAGTTCATCAGGTTATATCGCGGCTCGGGAATTGGTCTATGACGCGATTCTTCGCCGAACGACAGATATCCATCTCGAACCGAAAGAAGGGGAGATGTCGGTTCGGCTTCGTATTGACGGCGTGATGTATCCTGCCGAGGCCTTTGATCGCAGTACCGGTGACGCTCTCGTCAATATTTTCAAAGTACTGTCCGCGATGGACATCACCGAACGACGAAAAGCACAAGACGGTAGTTTCCGCGCTGAAATGGAAGGAAGAACGATCGACTTCCGCGTTGCCACCCAGGGACTTCAAGGTGGCGAAAAAATGGTGATTCGTATTCTCGACAAGGGAGCGACCGCCAAAACGCTTTCTGATCTCGGGATGCGCAAACAACTTGTTGAACAAATGCAGGCGATTGTCAGTCAACCGCACGGCATGTTCCTCACCTGCGGTCCGACCGGTGCCGTTAAGACGACAACACTGTATGCGGCATTGCAAGAGATCAACGCCTACGAAAACAACATCATCACGGTCGAAGATCCCGTCGAATACAAGATGCCGAATGTCACTCAGATTGAAATCAATTCGAAGGCAGGGCAGACCTTCGCGACGGCACTGAGAAGTATTTTGCGACAAGACCCTGACGTCGTCATGATCGGGGAAATCCGCGACGGTGAAACGGCGAAAATCTCCTGCCAGGCAGCGAATACCGGGCATATGGTGTTCTCGACCATCCATGCGAACGACACGATCGCGGCGTTGTTCCGCCTGATCGATCTGGAGGTCGAGCCGTTCCTGCTGGCGAGCTCCATTTCCGCCATCCTCGGGCAACGACTGGTTCGAAAGCTTTGCGCTGATTGTAAGGAAGCCTATAAGCCTTCAGCGGACTTGCTGCAGAAGATTGGCCTTCCGGCCGACAAGGTCGATAAGTTCTATCGTCCTCCATCGAAGCCTGAAGGAACATGTCCAGCCTGCAACGGACTCGGATATACGGGACGAATCGGCGTGTTTGAATTGCTGGTCATTAATGATCGACTGCGTGATTTGATTCGCGAAACGCCGAACATGACCGCCATCAAGGCCGAAGCCCGAAAGAATGGTATGTTGTACATGAAAGAAGAAGGCCTGCGATTGGTCGTTAAAGGAACAACGTCGATCGATGAACTGTTGCGAGTTGTTAAGTAATCCGGTCGGTATAGTGATATTCCGTTTGATGAATATCGACCAGCAAAAGAGATCCAGCGGCAAGTTGTAAGTCACTCCTTTTCGTCGAGTTTGAAGCATCATGATGGAATTCATCTGCCTGGCCGTTGTCGCGGTTGTGACGTGGTTAGTCGCCAGCGAAGGGATCTGGGGCGCGGCTCAGACCTTCCTTTGTACGTTGCTGGCCGGATTAATGGCAATGAATTTCTTTGAGCCGCTGGCCAATTCGATACGTGGTCTTGTGGGAGACAATTACGCGGACATCGTTGCATTGCTGGGTCTGTTCACCGCCTTCTGTTTTGCACTGCGAATGGGGACCGAACAGCTTGCGCCGAGTTATATCCAGGTCATCCCGATGCTGGACACAGTTGGTCGCTGGGCATTTGGGGCGGTGACCGGATACCTGACGATGGCGATCTTGTTGACGGCTTTGCATACCGCGCCGTTGCCTCGCGAGTTCCTCGGATTCAAGCCGGAAAAAAACAACTTTTTCAATGTGGCTCCAGACCGACAATGGCTGGGATTCACGCAGTATGTCTCTGAAAGACCGCTATCCAAAGCGATTTTCAAAGACAAGTTTGGTAACCAGGATATCGTTCTTGTCCATGCATTTGATGGTAAATACGAAAAGATTGGCGATCCATCTAAACCCTATCCGAACGGAATCTGGCCGTCGTTTCCAATTCGTTATGCGATGCGTCGAGAACGACTGGACTCGGGTCAAGCGGCCGGTCCGGCTGCAACACCCGTTCAACAAGTGATACCCCCGTCGACAGCGCCAGCGATCCCCGGTCAAGGTGGACCGAATGTGGGTTTTTAGGCGCGTCTTCACCGCTCGCAATGTGATTACAATTTGCGTGGTATCGCCACAATGGCAAAAAGGGCGATCGCAGGCGTGAGTGGCGCTCGCATACGGGTGTTCGTCCAATAGAAAAGATGAGCCAACTGTACGGAGGCAATCAGGACGAATAGTGGCAGCCACTTGAGACGATCAGAGCTGCACCAGACCGTGACGATGCCAATCAATCCGGCTGTCAGGATCAGCGAATAAAACCACCCGACGGCTGACATGGCCCATCCGCCGGCGTGATCTGTCAAATCTCCTTGAGGAACGATGTTCCAAAGGCTGCGAAAGCGATGGACAACTGCTGCTGCGAATAACCGGGGTGTGGCAAGGATGTATTGCCTGGCCTGGTTTGAATACCAGCGATCTCGTTGAACTTCTGACGCGTGAGGCCCAAGGTCCTTTTCAATTTTTGACTCAAGTTCTGTCTGCCAGTTCAAGAGGCTGTCATGCTGCCAGACGTTCCCCCATTGTTGTTGGACGACCTCTTGATAGAAAACAGGATTGTTACCGAGGAGTAATGTGTAACCCCCATGTGTGGTCGTGAGAATCGGAACGCCGAACACAATCCAGTTTCGTATTAACCACGGAGCAACCACGCAAAGTGTTCCGGTCAGAGTCCAGACAGATCCAGTTAAGAAGGTCGCGAATCTGGTAGGCCGATCCTCAAGGTCATTTCGCCACAGTGCAGTGAACCAAGCCAGAACATCAATCGCAGTAATCAGCCAAAACGTCGGTCGACAGAGAACCAGGAATCCAAAGCTGATGCCGATTAGAGTTCGCTTGATCAAAGATTCATGATGATTGCCCGAAGGAAGGGCCATCATAGACCAGAGCCAAAATGTCGCTAAAAAGGTGCAAAGTGATTCTGTCATCGGCTGGCACGTATACCAGACCAAAAGTGGATCGACTGCCACGATCAATGCAGCGAGAAATCGTCTTGGGCCGAAGTTCAGCCTGTAACCCAATCGTGCAGTGAGCCAGACGGTCAGCAGGCCAGCGATGACGTTGATTCCACCAACCACGACAGAAGGCTGAAAGCATGTCAGCCCGGCGCCAAGACACATTGGATACAACGGCGGTCGAAACGCAGTCGCCTGCGAACTGCCAGGGCTACTGAAACCCCGCCCTTCGGCGATGCCGGTCGCAATTCCAAGATAGGCATCTCGATCAAAAGTCAATTCGTTTGGCCGAATCGCAATGACTGCCAGCCTCAGTCCCAGCGCAATCGCCAGACATGCCATCGTTCCGATCGCGTCAACTCTTGAGTGTTTACCAGACGCATCCATGAACGAGGCTCAACTTTGAACTCGCCATCGAACGAAGCATTCATTCGTTCGATAGCAAGTTCGGATCTAAAAATCCGTCAGTTCTTTTCTTTTGTTACGATCTTGATTTGATCAGGTTCTTCTACTTTGATCTGTGGTTTATCTTTCTGCAGGACCACCGTTCCGGTCACTTCGATCAGCTTACCTTTGAAATGAACTTCGGGCTTTTCGATACCGGCCTTTTTGAATTTTGCCAAATCATTCTTCGAGATAAAGATCGTAAAGTTTTTCGCGTCTTTGTAGTCTTCTTCGGAATTGAGATACCGATTGTTATCACCCCCAGTCGACTTGACCTCCATCTGCATAACGACTTTTTCATTAGCGCGCTTGGCTGCTTCCGCAGGGGTCAGGGGTGTGGTTTCCGCAGCGGCGATGACAAAAAGGGGAAACGAAAAAAGGGCGATCAAAAGGCCAGCAAGTCGCATCGCGAAATCTCCCGAACAGGTGCCAGTGAAAATCAATCCTGAGGTTGAAACGATACCCGTAACAGGATATCCGATTTCTGCCTTGAGAACGATCCGTCCAAGGATGGAACCGTCGTTTCAATCGTTGTCAGACATTCTGAAATGTGCCATCGTCTGCTGCGAACGGGGGGGGGTCACCTTGAAGCAGACACCATGCATTTTCCGCTGCGCGTTGTTCGGCTTCTTTCTTATTCGGACCCCATGCGGGGGGAAAGGAATCGGTTCCCACAACAGCGGCGATCTTGAAGCACTTCAGATGGTCGGGTCCGGATTCGTCGAGCAATTGATAAAGCGGGGTTCCTCGTTGGTTCTTCTGCACCAGTTGCTGAAGCAAGCTTTTGTAATTTCTGCCGTGTGAAGACTCGACGGTTCGATCGATCTCAGGTTCAATAAGTCTTATCAAGAACGGCTTTACGACGTGCATGCCCCCGTCAAGATAAAGACCTGCCACAATCGATTCGAAGACCGCCGCCTGTACGGACAGTGGAATTTTCTCGAAGTCAGACAGGCCTTTGCCAAGTCGCAGGAATTCACCGAGTCGCAGATCAGCACTCAGTTTTGCACATGTGGTCCGGCTGACAACCACGGACTTGATACGGGTCAGCTCGCCCTCGGTTTTCTCCGGGAAACGATGAAATAAAAGTTCGCAAACGACTGTTCCCAAAATCGCGTCACCCAGGAACTCCAGTCGCTCATTCGAATCGAGTCGAGTACGAGCGATTGACGAGTGGGTCAGGCATCTCAGTAACAACGATCGGTCTTGAAACTGATAGTCCAGTGCCTTTTCACAAGCCGACAGATTTTCCTCGAGTGAGGAGATACTGGTAACAAAAGACATCGATTTCCCCGACGCGAATATTGGGACGGCAACGTCCAGCGCGGGATCAGAGATGGAAAAGAATTACTTCTGATGCGTACCCCTGATCTCAAGCTGATCTCACTTCTATATTTTGCGCAGCGACTGCTGTCAATCCGAAGAACGTGATTCGATGTCTTGTCAGAGCGACATCGGGTTCGTCAGCCAGGAAATTTCCAACATGAAACGGAGACTCTGCGTAGTGAAAAAAAGGGACTTTTTATTGAAAGCCAAATAAGGAATCGGTTCACTGATTGAAGGGAGTAGTGCTTGGTTATTCGACTTTGATTAACACGAAACCTGTGCCATCAGGTAATGAAAGAGATTTGGCGGATACGGGACAGACCATAGAATTAGTGTCGCAGCGGTCGTAACGAGATTGGTGCTCGGAGCATTTTGCCGTTCCGACATGTTTTTTTTGCGAGGAGTTTATCGATGCTCAAAGATTCGAAGATTGGCCAGAAACTATTGTTCATGTTGACCGGCGGCGCTCTGGTATTGTTCGGTGTGGCGATTTCGCATCGGCCAACTGCGGTCGCAGTCCCTCCACTTCCCAAAGCCGACGATTTGTCTGCGGCGTTTCGGCAAATCGCATCAGATGCAATCCCGAGTATTGTCTCCATCGAAAGTCTGACCAAAGGAAAACGAATTCAAGGGGTCCCTCAAGGTTCACCCTTCGACGAAGGATCACCCTTTCGTCAGTTCTTCCGCAATGACCCTCAATTGGAAGAGTTGTTTAAGAATCGGATGCCGCGACAAATGGCAGTACCGCCACGTCAATCGATGGGTTCAGGGTTTATCATCGACGCGAAAGGTGTCATTCTGACGAATAGCCACGTTGTGAAAGGTGCTGATGAAGTCAAAGTCCGATTGCATGACGGCCGAGAATTTGTTGCCAAGGAAGTGAAATCAGACCCACGAACTGATGTGGCCATCGTCCGGATTGAAGCTTCTGATCTGAAGCCGATTCGATTGGGCGACAGCCGCGCGGGCGAAGTTGGTGACTGGGTCCTGGCGATCGGCAGCCCGTTCGGGCTGGACATGTCTGTCACGGCAGGAATTATTAGTGCCAAGGGACGCAATCGAATTACTGAGCGAGCGGACTTCTTGCAGACAGACGCTGCCATCAACCCCGGAAATAGTGGTGGTCCACTGATAAGCATGCGCGGAGAGGTCATCGGGATCAATACCGCGATTGCGACCGAAAGCGGCGGATATGATGGAATTGGTTTTGCAATCCCGACGCACATTGCCGGTTGGGTCAGCGATCAACTGGTGAGCGCTGGCGAAGTTCGTCGCGGGTACATCGGAACTCAGATCCAGGCTGTCGACGCGAAAACGGCGAAGCAGTTTAACGTCAAAATCAATGAAGGAGCCATCGTCCATTCGGTTCTTCCTGGGTCCCCCGCCGAAAAGGCTGGTCTGGAACCGGGGGACGTGATTCTGAGCCTGAACGGGCAGAAGATTGACTCCCCAACGGCCCTGCAAGGTGTTGTCGAACAATTAACCATTGGGAAAGGTTATCCAATGGAAATTGTTCGTGACGGTCAACGACAGAAACTGAACGTCACGATTGAACAGCTACCGAAAGATCTTACCGTCGCGAGTGCCGAAGAGCCCGGTGATGCTCCGAGAGACTCGAAGTTCGACAAGTTTGGACTGGAACTGCACGCGCTGACAAACGACCTGGCAAAACAATTTGGACTGAAAGCGACGAATGGTCTGGTTGTGACTGGCGTACAGGAAGGTAGCATCGCCGAGCAAAGCGGTATCAAAGCTGGTGATATGATCGAGAAGGCTGGCGGCAAAGCCTTGAATTCCGTTGAAGACTTTGAAAAGGCGAAGAAGGAATTCGCTGGTGGAGACGGTCTCGTGCTTAATGTTCGTTCAGCGAACGGTCGACGATTTTTCGTCGTCATGAAGGTTGAATGACGATCGGTAGTTCTCAGAAAAAAGAGGGAGTTCCAACAAATTGGAACTCCCTCTTTTTCCAAGTTTGAGATCTGTTTCGAACGGGTTCATGCCAGTTCTGCGATCGGTTCACGATGATCGACAAGGAACTGCGGACGTCCGGTTGGATCCTTCAGCGTTGTATTCATCGGATCGATCCCCAGGTTCCGATAGATGGTACCTACGACTTCCTGGACGTGGACCGGCCGATCCTTGGCATATTCGCCAAGTCGGTTCGTTGATCCAATGACTTGGCCTGTTCGCATGCCACCGCCAGCCAGCAGTGCGCAACTGACTTGAGGCCAGTGATCACGACCGGCACCGGGATTAATTCGTGGTGTACGACCGAATTCGCCCCAAACGGCAACAGTGACGTCATTCAGCATGCCTCGGTCATCGAGATCCTGTACCAGGGCGCTGACGCACTGATCCAACTTTGAACCGTGATCACGGACCAGGTCAAAATTTGCACCGTGGCTGTCCCACCGACCGTATGACAAGGTAACACATCGAACGCCGACCTCAACCAGGCGGCGGGCGATCAGCAAATGTTCGTTACAGGTGGGGGCACCATCGTACTGATACTTGTATGGCTTGCCGTCCCCATACCGAGCACGCAGCTTCGGATCTTCTTTACTGAGATCAAGCGCATCGACGAGCTTACTGGATGTCAGGACGCCAAACGCCGCTTCAGAGAAAGCATCCATGCCGCGAAGCATGCCTGTTCCATCGACTTCTCGTTTCAAGAGATCGAGACCCTTCAGTAAGGATTTACGATCTTGCAGCCGATCCAGCGACATGCCATTCAATCGCATGTCCGACGTACCTTCGCCCTGCGGTTTAAAAGCCTGGAACGCTGCACCGAGATAACCTGCGGTTCCTGGATCGGACCAGGGGACATGTTGCGTTTTTTCGGCCAGAGCAACAGCAGAAGGAACACCCGGGTCTTTAGGGCCAAATAGCTTTCCGGCCACTGCACCAATACTTGGTCGACCTCCGACCGATGCGATGCTGTTTCGAGGCCATCCCGTGTAGCACTGAAACGCGTCGTGAGCGCCATCGTTACCGACGACAGATCGAATCGCCACAAATTTATCCATCATGGACGCGATCTGAGGAAAACATTCACCAATTTCGATTCCGGGGACGTTGGTCCGAATGGGATCGAACTCGCCGCGAATCTCTCTTGGCGCGTCGACTTTAATATCCCACATATCCTGGTGCGGTGGACCTCCACCCAGGAAAATATTGATGACAGCTTTATGAGGCGAGTGCGATCCCGTTGATTGTTCCGCTCGAAGAACATCAGCAAGCGACAACGACGCGGCAGAACCGAAGGCAAAGCCACCGATCTTCAGAAAACCACGACGACTGATCCCATCGCAATATTTGGAAGGTTGTCCGAAAAGTGTCAGCATTGTGGCCGTTCCTTTCGCTGTGTCGCTTTATTAAGGTGGGATGACCGCGCAGCCAGCAACCCTGCCGTGCGGGGGTAGGAAATCTTCATATTTCAGTAGCCACTGATGCGTTACACACTAACAAACCGAGTTCAGACCGGTCAAGCCTCTGTTTTTCTGCGAGTCACCGAACTGACGAAAGAAACAGTCTGTTTCAGCAGGGGTTTGCGCTAACAGTATCATTCATCGACCGCCACTATCGCATCGAAATAGACTGATTGGTGGTGCTCTCTTTCCTTAGGATTCCACCCCACTCCTCAAATTCGTCCTATTCGTCTTAGGCGTCACATTCGTCCCATTTATTCAAAGCATCAGCGGTAAAATGCTCAGAAACCCATCTAAACCTCATGGCTGTAAGTGCTTCTGTAAAAATAGTACCTCCACAGCGCGTTGATAGTCACTGTTATCCTTTTTGCTGAAGCCATGACCTTCATTGTTTGCAAAAACAGTCCAGACATTGCGTCCGCGTGATCTCACTTTCGTGGCGATTTGTTCCGCCTCATAAAACGGAACACGCGGATCATTGCGACCATGAATTACCAGCAAAGCGGCTTTGATTTTCTCGGCGTTATTGAGAGGACTGATTTTTTCAAAGATTTCTTTCATTTTTGGATCACGCTCGTCGCCGTATTCGGCTCGACGCAGGTCGACTCGATATCCAGCGGTCTTCTCCAAAAACGTGATGAAATTGGCGATTCCAACGACATCGATTCCTGCTTTGATCCGATCGCCAAAGTGTGTGAGCGATGCCAAGGTCATGTAACCGCCGTACGAACCTCCTGCGACTGCAATCCGCGATGAATCGAGTTCTGGTTGTTGACCGATCCAGTCAAGTAGTGCACCAATATCTTTGACGCTGTCTTCACGTTTTTCCGCGTTATCGAGTTTCAGGTAGGTCTTCCCATATCCGCTTGAACCCCGTACGTTCGGACAAATGACCGCGATTTTCAATTCGTTCAAATAGAATTGAATGATCGGTGAAAAGAATGGTTGATACTGTGATTCGGGCCCACCATGAATGCTGATGTAGACAGGGATCTTCAATTGCGTGGCATGTCCGCTTGGATTTGTTGAAGGGGCCGGTAAGTCAGGACCCGTTTTTGGTTTGAAGTAATATGCGGGGATCATTCGGCCATCGAACGATTTGAATTGGATTCGCGTCGGTGTGACGAATGAGTCTGGATTCAGTCCCCCCACTTCACTGAATGTCCATCGGGTCAATTCGCCGGTTTTCCGTAAAATTGAATAAGCATCCGGTGGTGCGTCCGGTCTTGCCAGTGTAAAGCCAAGTTGCGTTCCATCGGGTGAGAACTCGATTCCTGAAACAATACCAAGTGGTATC
>JBAXBD010000008.1:0-25443 GCA_037142165.1 Schlesneria sp.
GCCGTACGTTGTGCTGAACATGAAATCCCGATCACACGTTGCCTGGGGTGGCTACCTTGGCAAAGCCTACGATCCGTTTCTGGGCAGCGAAGTTGGCAAGCTGTTTTCGCTTCCTGGTGAACTGACGGCCGATCGGTTGCAGTCACGGCGACAATTGACGACCGATCTTGATCGCTTGCGCCGTGACCTCGATTTATCAGGCTCAATGGAAGCTTCAAACCGGTTTACTCAACAAGCCGTGAGCATGGTGACCGGCGAGAAAGCTCGGAAGGCGTTTGATATCGGAGCGGAACCGGAAGCCATACGTCAGCGGTACGGCGAACATGAATGGTGCCGACAAGCGTTGCTGGCTCGGCGACTGGTCGAATCCGGAGTCAGCTTTGTCACCATTGATCTCAGTCATCATGGAGCCTCTGGGACCTGGGATACTCATGGCGATAACATTCCCCCCTACGGCGGAATCTGGAATGGCCTGCGTCCACTGTTGCCAGTCTTTGATCGACTGATCACGACGTTGGTCAGTGACCTTGAAGAACGAGGACTGCTGGATGACGTTCTGGTTCTGGCGATGGGTGAGTTTGGCCGGACGCCCAAGATCGGAACTCAGGGAAGTTCGGATGGTCGTGACCATTGGCCTGTTGTGATGTCGATGACGGTGGCGGGTGGGGGATTCCGGCACGGGCAAGTGATCGGCTCGACGGAACGTGATGCAGGGCAGATCAAGGAACGGCCCGTGACTCCAGGTGATCTCGCCGCCACGATCTTTCATCACATGGGGGTGCCGCGCGAGGTCTCGTATCTCGACAGCCGTGGCCGACCGCGCTTTGTCATCGAGCAGGGAAAGCCGATTGTGGAACTGTGCGGTTGATGCGGGCGATGGCAAACGATGTTCTGCGGATTTGTCATTGGAAACTGCGATGGTGAGAAGCGTTCAGAAGATGAAGAGAAGAGGAACGGGAACACTAATCTTCGCTAATTTACGCTAATTAGAAAAAGACGGAATCGATACAGTTCGTCTTGTCAGAATCCGCCAGGCAGAACGTTGAAAGGCCCAAGATGGGATCACCGCACCGCTATCGGGAAATCGACGTGGGTGGTACGCCTCGGGAACTGGGGCGTCAACTGGGTGAGGCGGCGAGGGAAGAGATTCGTGGGTTTTGTGCGATCGCTATGGAGCGAGTCAACCGGACTGTCGCGATCACTCGTGAGGCAGCGATCGACGTGGCACGATGCTCAATTCCGATCGCAGAACATTATGATCCCGCAATGATTGAAGAACTGCGAGGAACGGCCGAGGGGGCTCGGGTTTCGCTGGAAGAGTTGATGCTGCTGCAAGTCCGTAACCAGCTCAAGCCGGCGGATGCGGGATGTACTTCATTCTCGATTGGTCAACCACTTTGTCGCGAACGAATCGTCGCCCAGAATTGGGATGCCGACCCCGCTTTGGATGAGTTCACGATCGTTCTGACTCGACGACCAGTGGGGAAGCCGGCGTTCATGACGATTACTCAGGCGGGGCTGATTGCTTATATCGGCTTTAATTCCGAAGGCGTTGGGGTCTGCGCCAATACGCTACCTGCACCCAGTCGCCGTTTGGGGGTCCCTCATTATTTCTTATTACGAGGGATCTATGAGGCGAGCAGCCTTAACGGGACGATCGACTCTGTGAATCGAGCGGAACGAGCCATTCCTGCCAACATCATGATGACCACACCCCAGGGTCCAGCGAATCTGGAAGTGACATTGGATGCCGTTCATGTGCTTACGGGCGACGGTTCTGGATTGGTGACTCATACCAACCATTGTCGACATCCGGATCTGGTTGCGATCAATGACTTGTTCCCGGAGTTGATCCAGTCGCACTCAAGGCAGACGCGAATTGACCGGCTTTTGGCTTCGATATCGAATGGCGATGGATGCGTTTCAGCGGGCGGAACTCGCCAATTCGATTCGCCGGACGAGTCGCTTAAGCTAACGCGGGAGGCGACCTTGGACGTGCTTCAAGCGGCGCTCAGAGACCACGAGAATTACCCACGATCTATTTGCCGCCACGTTAACGAAGATCAGCCGACAGGTTTCTGGCAGACCGTCTTTTCCGTGATCATCGAACCGGAGCGAAGTCAGATGCAGATCACTCGCGGTACTCCTTGCTCGCATCCGTATGAAACGTATCGAATGAAGAGCACTGCTTCACCGAAGACGGTGTAGCAGTGGCACGCAGGCACCTGGCTCCATTCCGTTCGCAAAAAACAAGAGCATTGCTTCACCAATGACGGTGTCGCAGTGGCGCAAGATGGGGCCGTGCAGCTTCTTGTTTTAAGGCAACGTGGGAAGCCACGAGCAGTAATACATGGCTCGGGGAACTGTCGATTCGACGAATGATTTCCACGGATCCGTCGTCTGTTGAGCTTTTGCGTTGCCCAAGACGATGTCGACGATCGTAATCGGAGTTTCGTAGCCAACGATACGTGGGTTTTTGAGATTGATTTTTTCCTTGAGCGCTTCCAGTGCTTCTTCCTGGTAGCCGATTTCATCGATCAGCTTATTTTCTTTCGCGTCGTCTGCTGTGTAGATCTGGCCGGTTGCCAGGGCTTTCACGCCATCGCGATCGAGACCGTTTCGATTTTCGTCGATCACGCTGATAAACTTCTGGTAGGACTGATCAAGGATGTTGTCCCACAATTTCCGGTCGTCGTCAGTCATCGGCTTAAAGGGATTGAGTGTATCTTTGTGAATCCCTTTCGTTAACGGGTCTGAAGACACGCCGTACTTTTCAGAGATCTTACTGAAATCATAACGCGGAAGAATGACTCCGATCGAACCGGTCCAGGTCGTTGGTTCTGCGAAAATCTTGGCGTCTGGTCCGGCACCCATCGCGATGTAATATCCGCCTGAAGCGGCCATTCGCTTCATTTGTACATAGACCGGTTTTGATTTGCTCAGCTTCTGCAAGCGGTGATAAATCTGATGGCTGTCGGCGACCAGACCGCCGGGGCTGTCGATGACCAGAAGAGCCGCTTTGACATTGTCGTCTTTGTTCGCTTTTTCAATCTGACTGATCAATCGCTCGGTAAATGGAGGCATGATTGTCCCTTCCATTTTCAAAAGCGCAATTTTTTCAGTGGCGGTGGTACTGCCAGAATGGAATTTCTCTCGCGGGGGTTCGACATTGGCGAAGTATTGCCGATAGGCGTTGTACAACCCGAAATTGACCAGCAACGAAATTCCGAGTGCGACAAGCAGGAGTTTCATCAGCCAGCCGCGCCATCGACTTGGGGCCTGTGTCTGGACCAGGATCGTCTGTGGAGGACCACCCTTTGATCCTGAGTTAAAGACCGTCGTATCACTCATGGTCGGCGAATCCCTTAATTATCCAAATATCCGGCTGAAAGCATCCGGTGCAGAGTAATCATGTGGGTACAGAGCGTCCAGAGTCAGTCGGTGATTATGGCTTGTTCACATTTTGAAGTGACCGAAACAAATCGGCATTTTCTGCTGCACGGACTCGATTGTGACACATTGTTTTGAGCAACAGTCTCGACGCCACAGGCTTGGGTGTTTGGGGAGAATGAGGCTACTGGTGACCTGGCGTAGATTGTTCCGTTCCTATCGAGCTTGCGGCTCTGACTCCCTTCGAAAGTCAGAAGATTATTGCGCGGGTGGTTACGGTGGGTGCCGATTAGAGAAGATGGGAAATCGAATACCGAAGGATTCTCATCGGTCGAACGGTTTTGTTTCGTCAAGGACGACGAGCATGCGGCGGGGATATTCGTGGATTGCATGTCTGGGGGTGACCAGTATCAGCCTGGTCATCTGCGGGTGCCTGCGCCATGCGAAGACTCCTCCACCATCAATCGGCGTTGATACTTATCACTATGCGCATCTGACGCGTCAGATCGAAGTCCCCTCAGGGACGGACGCAACGACTGATCCGTTTATCTCGACTCCAAGGCCGCTGTCGCTGGCAACAATTGATGTCCAGGACTATTACGAGTTATCTCTCGAAGAGACGATGCGACATGCGTTGTCGAATACAAAGATCTTGAAAGACTTGGGGGCTACGGTTCTTCGAGCGCCCGACAGCGCCAAGTCTGTGAACGATCCGTCGCTGGTCGAAACGGACGGCCGGTTCGGTGTCGAAGCCGCTTTGAGCGCGTTTGATGCTCAGTTTACGACGAATACGTCAATCGAGCATAATAACCGCGCCCTGAATAACATCTACTTCGGGGGCGGAACACGAATTCTGCACCAGGAATTTACGGTCTCTCAGACACAGCTTTCGAAGACTTCCGCCACCGGTACTCAATTCGCCGTCAAAAATTACACTCAGTATGACTCGAATAACGCACCGGGCAACGAGTTTCCCAGTGCGTTCACGACCTGGTTTGACATGGAAGCCAAGCACCCATTGTTACAGGGGGCTGGTTCAGAATTTAATCGAATTGCCGGTCCGAATGCCGTCCCAGGATTGGTTTACGGTGTTGTGATCGCCCGAATCAACAGCGATGTCGCACTTGCGGATTTTGAGATTGGTGTCCGGAATTTCATCAGCGACGTGGAAAACGCATACTGGGATTTGTATTTCGCATACCGTGATTTGGACGCAAAGGTCGCAGCTCGCGATTCCGCACTCTACACGTGGCGAAGAATTTCTGCTCTGAACAAGGCAGAACGTAAAGGGGGCGAAGCGAGCAAGCTGGCGCAGGCTCGCGAGCAATACTATCGTTTCCAGGAAGAAGCACAGAATTCGTTAAATGGCAAGCTGATGGATGGAACTCGCAACGTCAACGGGAGTTCCGGGGGAACCTTTCGAGGCAGTGGTGGCGTTTATGTTGCTGAGCGACGGCTGCGGCTACTAATCGGCTTGCCGATCAGTGACGGGCGTTTGATCAGGCCGAGCGATGAACCGCTGGCAGCGAAGATTGTTTATAATTGGGAATTAAGTCTGAACGAAGCCTTGACTCGACGTAGCGAGCTTCGTCGACAGAAATGGCAAATTAAGAAACGCGAAGCGGAATTGGTTGCGAACAAGAACTTCCTGTTGCCGCAGTTAAATTTAACCGGTCGATATCGTTGGCGCGGATTCGGAAATACGTTGTTCCCCAATGGCGGACCTCCAGGGGAGTTCAACAACGCGGTTGCGAACCTGGTGAGTGGCGATTATCAGGAATGGCAGACCGGCATCGAATTGTCGTTTCCGGTCGGTTTTCGCAGGGCCTATGCGGCAGTTCGTCACGCGGAACTTCAGCTTGCCCGAGAACGCGAATTGTTGTTCGAGCAGGAACGTGCTGTCGTCTATGACTTAAGTAACTCGTTTGCAGAAGTTGAACGAGCCTACCTCTTGCATGAGACGAACTTAAATCGACGCAACGCAGCGAGAGAACAATTTGAATTGATAAAGAATGCAGAAGAGTTGGGGGACGCGTCGCTTGATTCGCTGCTCGATGCTCAGCGACGCCTGTCCGATGCTGATACGGCGTACTACCGGACGCTGGTCGAATACCAGCTTGCGGTGAAAAATGTGCAGCTTGAGAAAGGGACATTGCTCGACTACAACGAAATTAGCCTGAACGAAGGGTCTTGGCCAGACAAGGCTTACAGCGATGCCGAAGATCGAGAAGCACATCGATCAGAGCCGCTGACATCACGGGTTCCGTGGACGCGTGGACCCATAGTCAGCGACGGGGTGTATCCACAAGGATCCTCGGTCATACAACCACTGGAGCCAGGGCTTCCCCCCCAGCCGCAGCAATAATTTGCGCAGCAACCTTGCGATTTCTCATGAAATCGGCCACAATCTTGCCCCGCGCCGATCTGGCGCGAATCTGGACGTTCTGCGACGGGCTGCTTAGTCATGCTTCGTGCAAATTGTTGGTCGTCAGAATTTGTTGGTTTGTAGATGTGAAGGGGATTCAGCATGGCACATAAGAAGGGGCAGGGCTCCAGTCGCAACGGTCGTGATTCAAAGGCCAAACGACTTGGCGTAAAGAAATTCGGTGGTCAAGTTGTCATTCCGGGCAACATTCTGATTCGTCAAAACGGAACGAAGTGGCACCCAGGCAAGGGTGTTGGCATCGGTCGTGACTACACGTTGTTCGCCCTGGTTGGCGGAACGATTTTCTTCGATCAGGAAGGTCGCCGAATCAACGTTAAGCCGGCTGAAGCGGCTGCAGAAACGAACTGAGATCCGGGCCGAATTGGCTCGGTTTTTTGATACTGAACAGCTCGCGTTCGAAATCGTTCGAACGCGAGCTGTTTCTGTTTCATTTATTTTGTTGCCCGTGGTGACAGGCCGAGTCCTCGACGATAGGAATCTCTGACCGCGTCAGGTCCGAGTCGTTCGACGATCAATTCAAATGCCTTCTGCATCGCCTGGGATGTTTGCTCGGAATCGCTCTCGCCTCGAATAAGTGGCTCCAGAGCAATTGCAGCAGCCTGACGAAACTCATCGGCGCCGATCACCGGTAATTCATACACAAGCTGCATATCTCGCAAGGATTGCGCGACGGCATCGGCATATTGACTTGCCTCTTCCGACGAAAGTTCCGGGCCAAACCAGTTTGGGGCCAAAGCCAATTGCGATTCTCGGCAAGGGCCCTTGGGGAGTGAGGCAAACGCTTCGTCAAATAACGTCGCTGTGCTCAAGTTGACCAGTAAGTCCAATGCGGCAGACTCTTGCTCACGCTTGGGCGGAAGCATGACCCCCATGGCCAGTCCGGCAAACCCACACAACGCTGGTGCGTGAGTCGTCCCCGTTGCAATTGTGTCCCATTTCTTTGAATTGCGATTGAAGACGCGCCGGGACCCGGGAAGTCGGCACACGCCAATCTCAATTCCCTCAATTCTTTGAACTAATGAACTCTCTTCCGATTGCGAGCGGGCGATGATGTCAGAACTCAGTGGTTCAAATGCCAAGGCTATCGCCGCTTTTCCCGTCAGCAACATTCGGCGACAATCGGCGGGAGAATAGTTTGCGACTTCGGGAGGAAGCTTTTTCCAGGTGTTTCTTGCCGTTTCGAGTGCTTCCACAAAGCCCGGCGAATTCAATGTCGGCTTGCCCGTATCGATGTCGAACCAGACTGAATAGTTTTCAGGGTGCTTACAGTAGGCGAGTGATTTCGCAAAAAATGTTGTCGCACGGAATTCTGGAGCGAGTGGTTCGACTGCTGACAGCCCGGGTGCCCAGGTGTCTAATGTTTCTATCAGTTCGAGATATTCGTTCCAGGTCTCTGGCGCTTTGCGGCGAGCGGCGCGGAGCAAATCATTTCTGAAATAGCAGACAAGAACCGGAACGGAAACGGGGACAGCGATGAATTCACGTTCGCGTGAAAGTGCCCGTTCACGAAGTCCTTTAAAGACCTCGCGAGATTCAAGCCGGGCGTCAAAGGGGGACAATGGTGTCAGTTGAGTTTCGAAACGGCAAAAATCGCGTAACGGGAATAGGACAAGACGCCCACCTGATTCCGGTTTTATCGCGGATTCCGTCGAGAATGCTTCGCTTGTGTCGAATTCCGCAAATTTCGTGGATGCTCCGGTCTGCGATGACCATTCTTGAAGCAGCACTTCCCAATAGGTCGGGAGATTCAATGACTTGGGTGCGACAACTTCCAACACACTACCGCGAAAAGGTTGTGTTGCCTGTTTTGGGCCTGTCGAAGGGTTTGAACCCGGGCAACCCACCAGAAATAGAAAAATGAAGGGGGGCGAAAAGACGGACAACAGACGGCTTAAACGAAAGTCTCTGGGCGTTTGATTGTTTTTCAAAGCATTCGCATGCCTGAAGTTGCGTTCAGAAGCATCCTTCATCCGTCTATCTTTCTCAACGTGGTTATTTCGGTGTCCATCAGCCATCAGCCTTCGTTCTTTTGATCTACGTCTGGTCGATCTGGTTTGTGGGAGATTGAGCACAACAGACCAATGTAAAGGTGGTTTAAGAAGGTCGATGGATCGAAAGTTTTTTATTGATTTTTTGCGAGCCGACCAGACAAGCTGGGGCCGAACTGCTGTCAGATCCGGAACATTGTGCAGTATCGGACACTGATTACCAATGGACCGAGAATGCAGCCGGGTTTTGCCAACGATGCCATCTCAGGTTGCCGACAGAGATGATTGAGTCTGCGTAGAGAATGGATCTGTGCGCAAATGGACTGTTTTGAAGGAATCTGCCGTTTTTGAGGAATCATCTGATTTCGTATTCATGGCAAGAAAACAGGAATAGGACGTTCCTGTATAGAAACTGCTTGACTCGCGTAATGTGCCCCATACACTGATTAGTGACAATGATTTCGTCCAAATCCAGCGATTCCTTCGTCGTCAGGTTGTCGCTTGTTCCACATCGTCCGGTTCTCGCCTAAGGGAAAGCCATGGCTGCCGCCGCCAACAAACCTGGTGCCGTTCATTACGCATTGATCATGTTCGTGATGCTCTCGGTGATCCTTGGAATCGTTTCGTATGTGTTTAATCGTGAGTCGAACGATAAATCCGCCGAAGTTGCGAAACTGAACGAAGAAAATCAGAAGCTGAATCGGGTGAGTAAGACTTACGACGAACAGATCCAGATCTTGAAAACCAAGATTGGAATCAAGTTCGACCAGGTCGATGATCCAAACAACCCGCAAAATCAGGCTACGGTGGTGCGTGGGCTCGAGACTGAAATGCAGGCGAATGGCAAGGACGTCGCTGGCCCGACGGTTTTTGAAACATTGCGAAAGCTTCGAGAAGCACTCGATGCCGCATCGGCTGATCGCGACTCCAAAGCCGCAAAGGTCGCGTCGCTGGAAAAGGAAGTTCTCGGACTGAAAAATCAATATCAGTCTCAGGTCGATAATTACAGCCAGCAGACCAAAGACGCTGAACGTGATAAGTTAGGAGTGATTGGTGATCGTGATGAAAAGGTAAATGCCAAAATTCAGGAAATCTCGACGGTCAAGGCAAAGCTCAACGCTGCCGTTGATGAGCTTGCTCAAGAAAAAGAATCACGAGAAAAAGAGCGGAAAGCACTTAACAGCACGATTACCAGCTTGAATAATCGGATCGAATTCCTCAAGGACAAAATTGATAACCTGGAAAAACTGAGCTTCGAAGCGGCCGACGGCATCATTCGTCGTGTGGAACACAACTCCAATACCGTCTGGATTAATCTTGGCGACGCTGACTATCTGAAGCCACGAATGACCTTCAGCGTTTATGCCAAAGAGAACCTCGGCGTTGGCCGTGGTGCCGAAGACATCAAAGGCAAAATCGAAGTGACTCGAATCCTCGAGCCGCACATGGCTGAATGTCGAGTCGTTGAAGAAGATTTGTACCGACCGATCGTTTCTGGTGACTTGATTTATACTCCGATCTGGGATCCAGGTCGGATCGAAAAGATTTCGGTGATCGGTGGAATTGACATGGATGGTGATGGACGAAGTGATCGTGAACAATTCCATCAAATGATGGCGGTGGCTGGCTGCGTTATCGATAATGAAGTCGATGAAAACGGAGTGAGAACACCCAAGGACGGAAAAATTACGGTGAATACAAGATTTTTCGTGAAGGGTGATATTCCTGAACTGCCAGATGTCACAGGAGAAGAAGCGAAAGCGAAGGTCAAGGAGATTCAACGCCATTTTACCGAGATGAGAGAGGAAGCTCGGTCTAACGGGGTTCGTATCATTAAGATGAATGACTTCCTGGCTTACATTGGCTACCACACAAAACGACGTACGTTCCTGCCCGGTCAGAACCGCCCTTGGAATTTGAAGGCGGGTTCGGCCAGCGAATCGACGAAGGACGTATCAGGCGACCGCACATCGAATGGCAACGTTTCTGGTGCCTACTCCAAGGGTCGTCAAGCACCACAGAACCAGTCAGACGGGGCGACCAGTAAGGTGTTTGGCGGTAGCAAATAGCGGTTCTCATAACGAAATTCGTATTGGTGAATGAAAATGAGACCCGGTTGTTCCAACAGCCGGGTCTTTTTGTTTCATGATTCATTTCACATTGAATCATGGTGAATCGGAAGGAAATGCGATGACGTCAAAGTGTCGAATTGCCGTGATTGGCGGAGATGGGATTGGTCCCGAAGTCACCATGCACGCTGTTCAAGTCGCGGACGCTGCTGCAACGCGATCAGGGGTTCAACTTGAGTGGAGCCATTTCCCCTGGGGAACGGATTATTATTTTCAACATGGTCAAATGGCACCGGCAGACTTCCTTGATCAACTGTCCGTTTTCGACTCAATCCTTCTGGGTGCAGTAGGGCATCCCAAGGTGCAGGACCATCTGACGTTGAATGGGTTATTGCTGCCGATTCGCCGACGGTTTGATCAATGCGTTTGCTTGCGTCCCGCCTATTTATTTGAAGGTGTCGAGAGTCCGCTTCGAAACAAAGCTCCCGGTTCGATCGACATGCTTGTTTTCCGTGAAAATACGGAAGGGGAATACGCTAACGTTGGTGGGCGGGTCTATCAGCATACGGATCACGATGTGGCGATCCAGACTTCTGTGTTCACGCGACGTGGCTGCGAACGCATCATTCGAGCGGCGTTTGAGCAAGCGGTGACAAGGCCGCGCCATCGCGTTGCTTCAATCACGAAGAGCAATGCGCAGGGATACGGGATGGTGCTTTGGGACGAAGTTTTTGCTGCTGTTTCATCGGAGTATCCTCAGGTTCAAACGGAATCACTACTAGTTGACAGAGCGGTCATGGAATTCGTGCGTCGCCCTGAATCGTTCGATGTCGTGGTAGCGAGTAATCTGTTTGGAGACATTCTGACAGACCTTTCGGCGATCATTGTCGGCAGTATGGGACTGGCGGCCAGTGGTAATCTCGATCCGACTCGTCGCCATCCAAGTCTGTTTGAGCCAGTCCACGGTTCTGCTCCAGACATTGCCGGTCAAGGAATTGCGAATCCTCTCGCGGCCATATTGTCCGCAGGGATGATGCTTGGGCATCTCGGTTTCGATACTGCATCGGCATCGATTCATTCCGCAGTGGCGGAACTCTTACGCAACTCTGGTCCACGTACTCCGGATCTCGGTGGAACAGCAACGACGGATCAGGTTGGTCGGGCGGTACTGGAACTGGTTCAATAGATTCCATTTCGGGATCATGCCGAGACAGCTCTTGTGGACGGTTTCTGTCTCGGGCAATTCATCGTATTATCCGCACATGATTGCTCAATTCATTTTCTTGTGTAGTGCCGCATTCGTTGCCGGAGCCATTAATTCGGTGGCTGGCGGGGGTACGTTATTGACGTTTCCCGCGTTGACCTGGATTTTGGGTTCTTCCGAGGCGGCGGCTGTCATCGCGAACGCAACCAGCACGTTCTCGCTATTTCCTGGTTCCCTTGCCGCGACTTGGGGATATCGACGTGAAATGTCCGGGCAAGGACGCTGGATTGCCCCTTTGATCATCCCGTCGCTGATTGGAAGCCTGGTCGGAACATTGCTGGTCGTCACACAGCCTGAAAAAATCTTTCAGCAGATGGTTCCCTGGTTGATCCTTGCGGCATCGGCGCTGTTTCTGCTTCAGCCTGCGATCACGAAATGGACCGGGATTGGGCGACCCCATGCTCAACCGTCGAGATCAACATTGATCGGAATTATCGGATTTCAATTTTTGATCGCATTGTACGGAGGGTACTTCGGTGCGGGGATTGGCATCCTGATGCTCAGTTCGCTGGCGCTCATGGGGCTTGGGGATATCCACCGCATGAACGCTTTGAAAAGCTTACTGGCGTCGGCCATTAACGGCGTCTCTGTTTTGATTTTTATGATTTATGGACGAGTCGACTGGCACTATGGCGGTCCGATGCTTCTGGCAGGTATTGCCGGCGGGTTTGTCGGAGCCAGTGTCTCTCGAAAACTCGATAAAAATGTGGTTCGATGGGTCGTGATTGCCATCGGTTTCGGGCTTGCCACGTACTACTTCACACGAGTTTACGCACCGAGCCATGGGTGAGGTCGTTGAAATCAATTCTCGCTGCATTTCGGCGGGAACCCTCTTTTCTCGTTGGGCTTCGTACCTCGTGCCGCGTTTTGCAGGGACTTCGCACCGTCAGCGGCGTTTTGCAGAAGGTCCAGCAGTTTCTGGCTGCGAACGTCAATATCCAGTTCGTCCTGAAAATGCTGGGACATCTCGGAGGGTAAGGGTAGCGAGCCGAGCAGAAGGTCGCAGACTGTCCCTAATGGCAGATCCGAAACCCCTTGAAGGAAGAGCTTTTGAAGTTTGACTTCGGGGAACAGTTTTCCAAACAGGCTGACAAGTTCTTCAGCCCGGTCCTGTCGGCTGAATGACGGATGGTCGCTGATGATTTCGCGACAGATTTCAAGCTGCCCGACACGGTAAGGGAGACCCGCTTGTTGCTCGCCCAGAAGTTTTGCGCGAGCCAGTCCGCGAAGCACGAGATAATAACGGCCATCATCCAGCTTCTCGTGAGCGATAATCTTGCCAAGTCCCACAATGTTATGAATCGGAGGGGTCTTGCTGGACGGAAGCAAATCCCAGCCCGGACGCAGTAAGCTCATTGCGATCAACCGTTCGCCATCCAATGCATCCGCTGTCATTTTACGGTAGCGAGATTCGAAGATATGCAACGGCAGAAGTGCCTGCGGAAACAGGACCAGGTTCGGCAGTGGAAATAACGGTGCCAGACCCGAAAAGTCCTTCAATTCAGCGTCAAGATGAGTTGATGCATCCATCAGTTCAGTTCCTGCGAGACATACTGAATCTTGGGGACAAGTTCGTCACGGATCTCAACGGTGGTTGGGTAGGTTTCGGTATTTTCGAGCAATTCCTGAAAACAACGTCGGAAATCCCGCAGAAACTCGCCGAGTTTAATTCCCATGAACTCATCGCCATGGAAATCAAGATTCTTGATCGCTGAAAGATATAATTTTTTTGCCCCGCCAAAATTTTCGTTGCCAAAATGAAAGAGAGCGATCGATGCCTGAATCAGCCCCTGCAGAAATTTGCGCTCCGGGCCGACTGTTTCCGACCACAGCTCTTCCAGGACATCATGACATTCAAAGAATTCCTCTTCATTGAAGAGCCGTAGCCCTTCACGATACTGTTCGGGAAGTTCGTCAGTCACTTATTACCTTCGCACTCGATGCCCTAAATCATCACAAAGCGTGTTTCGGATTGATCGGGCAGGGATGGCGAGCAATCCTGACCAGGTCATCATTCAACAATCGCTGAATTGTAGTCTTGTCCGTCAATATCAGTCCATAAATAAATAGCACGGCACCATAAGTTAAAGTGTTTTCCGATGGCAAAAGCTCGCTCAAGTCGATCCGCTGATGACAAATCTCAACGTGTCCAGCGAATCATTCGAGGATTGCGAGCGACTTACCCCGACGCAATTTGTGCCCTCAACCACGAAAATCCGTTTCAACTTCTGGCTGCGACAATTCTGTCAGCTCAATGTACCGATGAACGAGTCAACATGGTCACGCCGGCTCTTTTTCAGAAATATCCGACACCGCAGTCGCTTGCGAAGGCCGTCCCGGAAGAGCTCGAAGAGGTCATTCGTTCCACCGGATTTTTTCGCAACAAAGCCAAGAATCTGATCGGCATGTCACAGGCGGTTGTGGAAGACCATGGTGGTGAGTTGCCGCAGACGCTGGATGAACTGGTGCAGTTGCCAGGTGTCGGTCGAAAGACCGCAAACGTACTGCTCGGGACGGCATTCGGCATTCCGAGTGGGGTCGTGGTTGACACGCATGTGGGTCGAATCAGTCGATTGCTGGGATTAACCAAAAACGCCGGTGCCGAGCAGGTCGAGCGGGACCTTATGGCGCTGGTCCCACAAGAGGAATGGATTAATTTTTCGCACCGGCTGATCCATCATGGTCGTCGTATCTGCATTGCTCGCCGGCCAAAGTGTACAGAGTGTCCGTTGGTCGAAAACTGCCTTCGTGTAGGATTGCCGAAGTTGCCAGATTGACACGTATCCGGTTACGGGTAGAATTCACCTACCGCTCTTCCCACCTGCTCTCTCGCGGGCGAACCGAGTGGAAACACGTTCGAATTTAATCGCAGCGCGATGATCGCTCGACAAATTCCGTGCCCGGTTCGTTGATCAATACCCCAACTTGGGTTTTTACTGGTGGCGTGTGTTCGCCTCATGCTGAGGGTTTTTGCGGTCTTGAGCTCGTTCGCCCTGTTGACGTGTGGCGTTTTACTGAAGTTGTGAATACGGAATTGAAGGAGACAGATCATGGTTCCAACGCTGGCCTTATTAGGGCCCGGTGAGATGATTTTCTTTGGAGTCATCGTTCTCGTGCTGTTTGGCAGTCGACTTCCATCCGTGATGAAATCACTGGGTCAAAGTGTCACGTCGTTCAAAACTGGCTTGAACGAGAGTGATGATCCCGACTCCGACGAAAAAATTGGCGATAAGAAAAAGTAAGCGACGCCATTGTCGCAGTGTGACCGAAATTTGAGATTTCTAAAAAAGGAGAACTGTCATGTACCCGTTCGCGTTTATTGGTAGCCTTGGTCCGGCAGAAATGCTGTTCGTAGGAATCATCGCCCTGCTGTTGTTCGGCAAGAAGCTTCCGGAAGTTGCTCGCAGTCTTGGTAAGGGGGTCATCGAATTTAAAAAGGGATTGCGAGGAATTGAGGACGATATTGATGTCAACACTTACTCAAGTCGAAACGACAATATCAGCAACTCACGGCCTGCGCCCAAGGACGAAAGCGTCGAAACCACGGCTCCGAAGTTCGAGCCTCCGAAGTCTGAACCAACTTGATTGTTGGAACGACAGACGTTTCTGCTGATAATTGCTACAATCACCGCAGGTTTTAACGTCTGACTATTTCACGATACGGAAAATAGATTGCCATGGCCGAGCCCAAGCGTTCGGAGGTTTCTCCAGTACCGAGTACGAGCTCGGTTGACCCGGCAAAATCGTCTTCATTCGCGGAAAAAAACGCTGGAAATGTTGCCAATTCAACATTGGGCGAGTTCCGCCTGCTGCGAAAACTCGGCACGGGAGGAATGGCCGAAGTTTATCTGGCCGAACAGACGTCGCTTCGAAGGCAGGTGGCGGTCAAAGTTTTGCGTCCTGAATACGTCACTGACGAACAGTACGTGAAACGGTTCAGGCATGAAGCTGCCGCCGCTGGAAGCTTGAATCATCCGAATATCGTTCAGGTTTACATGGTCGGCGAAGACAATGGTATTAATTATATCGCCCAGGAATATGTTCAGGGCCGCACGCTGAAGGACTATCTCAATCGCAAGGGGCCGATGGAGATCAAGATCGCCCTGCATATTTTGCGACAGGTCGCGTCGGCTCTTCAGGTCGCCAGTGATAATGGCATCGTCCATCGAGATATCAAACCCGAAAACATTTTGCTGACGAATAAAGGTGAAGCAAAAGTCGCTGACTTTGGGCTGGCACAACTGACATTGCAGGGCGAACGGATTTCGCTCACTCAAACCGGGCTGACACTTGGCACCCCTCTGTATATGAGTCCAGAGCAGGTGAATGGCCAACCGCTCGACTCCCGAAGCGATATTTATTCATTTGGCATCATGGCGTGGCATATGTTCGCCGGTCGCCCCCCGTTCTCGGGTGAAACAGCGATGGCGGTCGCGGTGAAACATCTGAACGACAAACCTCCATCGCTCAGCGAATTCCGACCGGACCTTCCAGTGTCGCTGCGTGATTTGATCAAAAGGATGATGAACAAGAAAAAGGAAGACAGGCCTGCCGGGTTTTCCGTCGTCGTCAACGAACTCAAGCAGATCATCCGACAGGTTTCCGGAAAAGAGGAAGCGACGGTTGCGATCAAACCGCAAACCAAAGCGACTTTGCTTTTTGATCGCCCCATCCGAAGGCAACTCGGCTGGCTGATCGGAGCAAGTCTGCTTGTGCTGGCTTCGTCGAGTGGAATTGGATGGGCGATGCGAACGCCGAATCTCCTGCTGGTGGAATCAACGGGTCTACCGACGTTCAAGGATATGCCAAACCCAGACGCTCAATTGTATTGGGCAATGACGCATCGTGACGATGAACGAGCCTGGGTGGCGCTGAAGAAATTTCCCGGTGCTTCAGACGAAATGATCGCCAGAGCCAACACGGCACTGGGGCTGATCTATCTCAAAACCAACCGGATGCCGTTTGCACAATCGACGTTTAGCGATCTGGCGGAAGATCGCAAGTTCCGGGTGAATGGACTCGCTGGTCAGGCTCTTTATGCGAAATTGCAGGGCGACAACGATCGGGCAAGAACCTTGATTGCACAGGTCGATGGAATTACCATGAAACTCTTTCACGAGATTGAACCGGCGTTCAAGGACCTTCGCAAACGTCTCGAAACCCCGAAATGAAATTATTCAACACCAACCACCCGTAGCATGGGCTTCAGCCCGTGCAGCGCAACTGATGATACAGATCAAGGTGGGCTGGAAGCCCACTGTTCAAGGAATAAAAACCGCGCCCGTGAAACCAGGGCATTAAAAGGAACGGATCTCGATGGCTGAGTCGATTCAGGAATACGATGTGATCGTCATTGGAACAGGTCCTGGCGGGGAAGGTGCTGCCATGCAGGCGGTCAAGCATGGACGCAGCGTGGCTGTTGTCGAGCGCGAACCAGCCGTCGGTGGCAACTGTACGCATCGAGGTACCATACCCAGTAAGGCCCTTCGTTTTGCCATCTTTCAGATGACCGAAGTGAACAACAACACGTTGTTTCGCGAGCACGGAATCACGGCCAACTTCATGCTGCCAGAATTAAGGCGGCGAGCGAAAACCGTGATCGAAGCGCAAGTCAAAATGCGCACGGCTTTTTATGACAGGAACGATATTCCCATCGTTCGAGGGCAGGCAAAATTTCTTGACCCTCATACGATCGAAGCCATGCAAGATGACGGATCACGAACAACACTTCGAGCAAAGTATTTCGTGATTGCAACCGGTGCGCGTCCCTACCGCCCCGCCGATGTTGACTTCAATCACCCTCGAGTCTTTGACAGTGACACGATTCTCAAAATCGATTTCCATCTGAAATCCATCTCGATTTTCGGAGCAGGTGTGATCGGTTGCGAGTACGCATCGATGTTTCGCAACCTTGAAGTCAAAGTGAACCTGATTAATAACCGCGACCGGTTGCTTGATTTTCTGGACGAAGAAATCGTCGATGCCTTGAGCTATCACCTTCGTGAACGAGGCGTCATTGTCCGGCATCGTGAAGCTTATGATCGAGTCGAAACGTGCAATGACGGAGTGATCCTGCACCTGAAATCCGGAAAGCAACTGAAGACCGATGTTCTGCTTTGGGCGGCCGGTCGTACTGGGAATTCGGATCAACTGGGGCTGGAAAATGCCGGGGTTGTTCCCGACAAACGTGGCAACATTCCAGTGAATGAAAATTTGCAGACGTGTGTTCCGCATATTTACGCCGTCGGCGATGTCATTGGCCCTCCCGCACTGGCGAGTGCCGCTTACAACCAGGGCCGGTTTGCAGCCAGTCATTTGCTCTGTGAATCGGGAAGCAGAGAATCTTGCGGCCCACCTCCATCATTGGATATCCCGGCCGGAATTTACACGAGTCCCGAAATCAGTTCGCTGGGAAAAACGGAAAGGGAACTGACCGAAGCCATGGTTCCCTACGAAGTCGGCCACGCCCATTTCAAGAGTATTGCCCGTGCCCAGATCACCGGTCGGACGACAGGAATGCTGAAAATCCTGTTTCATCGAGAAACACTGGAAGTCCTCGGAATCCACTGTTTTGGTGCGAATGCGACAGAGATCATCCACATTGGTCAGGCCATTATGGCTCAACCGAAGCCGAACAACACGTTGATGTATTTCATCAATTCGACATTTAACTACCCCACGATGGCCGAAGCGTACCGGGTGGCAGCTCTTAACGGGTATAACCGGCTATTTTAGACCTACGGGAAATAATGGGGGATTGTGCCACTGCGTCGGAGCCTTCTCCGACGGAGTGGCTTTTCATCTGGTATTCCACTGAGCATTGCATGGCCGAAGTCGGTCATGTTGTGGCACTTTAATCTCGCCGCGACTATTCGGTCGGTGCGAAGAGCACTGCTTGACCGAAGACGGTCAAGCGGTGGCTCCCGATTGATTGCTGTGACAATGTCGTGTCGGCTGGGCCTCACCACGCAGCCAGTTGTGCCATTCGTGAAATCGGTTTTCCGTTGCTCCCCTCCAGTCGAATTTCTTCGTTGGGTTTTCCACGTTCTTTGACGGCAAACAACGTTTCGTTCAGGATTCCGTCCGATTTCTTGTCCTCGGCGATACGGTCATAGACTTCCTTGGGGACCTGCTCGGCCCAGCGTTCGACGGTCACGGTCTGGCGGGTTTCAGCGTTTTCAATTTGTCGGCGGACGAGTTGGCCTTTTTCATTCTTGGCGTAAACGATCAGGTAATACGCCGGTCGCCGTCCGTTTTCGTCTTCGAAATATCGAGTGAACCCGGATTTTTCATTGGGGTCGGCGAGGATGCGAACTTCGTATGCATCGTCAATCTGTGTCAGCAGTTCCGCCAATTGATTTTTAATTTTGTCGAGAGTTTCGGTATCAAGCTGCTCGCGGGCCAGTTTGGTCTGATCTTGCCAGCGATCTAATTCCTCGATCACCGTCGAATCTTTGCTGAGTGCACGAGCTCGCATCAGGTCTGAGTTAATCGAACTTTCAATACGACTTGCTTTTCTGTTTGAACGAGCCGATCGCGAGAACTTCGTCGTGGCAATGTGCATTGTCCACCAACCGGTGACGAGCAACGTTACGGCGAGGAGACCAACAATTGCCAGATGCCCGCGTCGGACGTAAAGATGCGCAAGCCACAGGGACGGGCTTCCCTCCGGCTCATGGTATGTATAGAGCGTGCTGAAATAGGCCTCGATCGCTGCGTCAACTTCCGCTTCGGTCACTCGTTCACCCGTGATGGCTGTTGTTTGCAGCAGCTTTTCACGCAGAATGCGTTTTGTTTCATCGACGGCGAATTCTTTCTCAACGGTCTCGCGCTGATTACTCATCTCAGTCGCGACGTCCATGATGCGCATCATTTCGGACAGACTGAGCGAACTCGTTTTCTTTGAAGGTGATTGCGGTGGTGGTGGTGTCTCGGGCATGACTTTACGACTACGAGGAAAAAAGTTTTGTTGGCGAGGCTACCGACCTGAGAGGTGGTTCACAAGTGGCTTTATCAAGTCTGACCACAGCGGTAAGATCATTAACATTATCCTCCTTGACTCAAAAATTCAGCTGATCTATGACGCCTCAAACGGTTCCTGACATTCTTTCAAAAATCATCGACCGCAAACGATATGAGGTCGAAGAGGCAAAACGCTTGCGCCCGGAAGCCGGTTTGCTGGAACAGCTTGATGCCGCTCCGCCAGTTCGAGACTTTGTTTCTGCGTTACGTTCGGCGCCGGACATCAGGCTGATTGCAGAAGTCAAAAAAGGTTCGCCGTCGGCAGGAGTTATTCGTGCTGATTTTGACCCGGTTCTGATTGCTCAAACATATCAATTGCACGGGGCGTCATGTTTGAGTGTGCTGACTGACGAACATTTTTTTCTGGGACACCTCGATTACTTGCGTGCCGTTCGACAGGCGGTCAGCATCCCGGTGCTGCGAAAAGATTTCATGATCGATCGGTATCAGGTGCTTGAAGCACGGGCTGCCGGAGCCGATTGCATCCTGCTGATTGCAGAATGTCTTGACGATTGTCATTTACGCGACCTTTATTTCTACGCGTCAGAGTTGGGAATGGAATCGCTGATCGAAATCTACGACGTCGAGAACCTTGATCGTGTACTGAAACTTGAACCCGCCTTGATGGGGGTCAATAATCGTGACTTGCGATCATTTGTGGTCGATCTCGAGCATACAATCCGATTGGCGAAACAAATTCCTTCTACTACTTTGCTGGTCAGTGAAAGCGGGATCAAAACTCGCGCGGATATTGATCGAGTCAAGTCGGGAGGAGCCCGGGCAATCCTTGTCGGTGAAACATTAATGCGCTCACCTGAGATTGGTCTGGCAGTAGATGAATTGATGGGACGTTAGTTTTTCGTTTCTCTTCGTAATGGACGATTTCATGGCCGGCAAAATCTCCGTCGAGTGTCCTTCGTGTTTGGCAAAGCTGAGCCTCGCGGACAGCAGCAAGCTTGGAAAGAAGATCCGCTGCCCGAAATGCACTGAAGTTTTTACTCCCGAGGCACCGGACGAGGACGAAGATTTTGAGGATGACATCGAGGACGAGCCAAAACGGGGGGCGAGCAAAAAGCCATCTGCTGGCGGTGCTGCGGCGTCAAAAGGAGCCAGAAAGGGGTCGAATAAGGGTGGTTCTTCGAACGGCGGTTCAAACCTCCCTTTGATCCTCGGCGGTGTGGTCGGGTTGCTTGCACTTGTGGGGGCCGGGTTATTCTTTTCGGGGATCTTTAACAGTAAGCCGTTGCCCGCGCCGCCGGCCATGCCGTCAATGACACTGGCACCGCTCGCTCCTGTTGCACCAGCGCCACCTCCTCCGCCACAAATCTCGCCAGCCGAAAAAGTGCTGGGGTTGCGCTGGATGCCTGCAGAGACCGACGTGATCATCCACGCAAAATTGGCGGATATCTGGCAGGCGCCACTGCTCAAAGAACCGCTGAAGAGCCCAACCGTCGCGACGGGGCTCAAAGAGTTTGAAAAACAATTTGGTATGCCAGTGTCCGAAATTGAAAGCGTGACCATTGGCTTTGTGGATCTGACGGCGAGCGTGGCGAAGAAGTTAGGTACAGGCCCTGGTCCCGGCCCCGGTGTTCCAGGATTTCCTGCTGGACCCGCTTTTCCAATGGTGTCTCCTGAAGAGATAAACTACGTTACGGTTGTAAGGACGAAGAAGCCAATCGATTGGAAGCTGATTTCCCAGACAATCCCCAACGGCGGATTGAAAGAAAAGAATGGAAAATCGTATTTCGAAGCGACCGGAAACCCTATGCAGCCTGCAAACGGTGGGTGGTCACCAGATTCGAATACGCTGATTCTTGCCACGTCAAAAGAATTAATGGCGACGATCGAACGGGGCGAAACTGTTGTACCGCGGAAAGAATTGGCGGGTATCAACCACCTGCCTCATCTTGTCGTTGCGGGAGTTGTTCGCGGGCTGCGGTCAGATGAGATTCAGCAGGCCGAGGCCAGGAACGTCACGTTTCCACCGTTTATTGCGGAAATGTGGGGTCCCAACGGCAAATATGCCCCGCGTATGGGCAGTTTAGGCTTATCGGTAAAGGGCGGCTTTGATTTGCAGATTTCAGCCGCGAGCAATACGACCGAAGGAAGTCAGAACATCAAGGCTGCGTTTGAATCATTCGTGAGCGAACTTCGTCCCATGTTTGATGCGTACAAGTCGACCGCACCACCGCTGATCGGCGAGTTGGGTGAACTGTTGCTGACGAACCTGAAAATCGAAGAACAGAATCAGAAAGTGACCTTGTCGACTGGCGTTCCTGATTCCGCTCAGGAAAAGTTGGAACAGTTGCCACCCATTTTGATGGTCATGGCAATGACGGGTGGCTTCGGTGGAGGTCCCGGTGGGCCACCGATGGCATCGGTTCCGAATTTTGGCGGCAGCCCTGGCTCAATCCCGATGAATCTGCCGGCAGCAAACGTTCCTGCAATTTTGCTGCCGGGCGAAACAGAATCGGTCGAACCGGCAATGGTCGAAGGATTGCCGGAAGGGCTGACTCTCACAGCGAAAGCGGCGTGGAGCACATTGCCTGCGGCACCGACACCAGATGGCAAGGTAACAGAGACAATCGAAATTCTGATTGATGTGAAAGGGGATGAGCTGGATTCGATTTGCGCCGCCACGGGCGTCACTTCCAAAACATTAACAATCGGCAGTGGATCACTGAAGAAGTCTAAGCGGACGCTACCCGGTGGAGTTGATGCGCAAAAGACATTCCTGGCATTCGATGACGAGCACAGTTTGCCGGGCGAGCATCCTCCGGAAACGCTTCGCGTGAGATTAGCAGTCGATCTACCCCAGAATTTGCCGACCAAAATCGATGTTCTTGAGGGGTCGTTTAAAATCCTGACGGCTGGAAAATCGCAAGATCTGACAATTGAAAATGTTCCCCAACGAGCAAAGACGCCGTTGAACGATCCGGAATTCAAAGCCGGAGGTGTAAAGCTGATCAGAGGCCCCAAAGATGCCATCCCTCAAACATTGAAACTCCAGTGCGGAGAAGAATTCTATTTGGGAAGGGTTCGAGGAACGCCCGGTGATGTTCTCAGTTTCACTGAAGTGGAAAAAGGGGTGACGATCCAGCGGATTTATGCCAACCAGCCAGACGGGAAATTTCCTGATGAATTCGAAATCGAATTCGAACTTCATTCCGAACTGAAAGAGCATAAAGTCACTTTTCGCTTTGAGAATGTCCCGCTGCCAACCGCAGAAACGAAACCTGGATTACAGCAACAGCAGGTCCCGCTGCAGCAACCATGATGATTCAAGAATCATCGCTTTGCTGATTGCATGACCATGGTCATGCAACGCGGGGGATCAATGTCGCCAACATCGCTTCGCGTGATGAGCCTTGTTCCAGACCATGAATATTGATGTGGGGAATCACGGCGAACTGGAAGCCGTAGTTGCGGCTTCCAGCCGCAGACGAATAGCTAAACAGATGATGGAAGCCTTCAATACGAAGTCGGACAACCGTTCTGCGCAATGAGCCTTGCTGCACGAGGCCGTGGCGATTGATGCCTCGACTTCGATTCATATTGGAAAGTCGTCAATACCAAAAACCAGGTGTTACACTCGACATAAATGCTTTGCTCGACAGACGAAAATCTTTCTTCCCAATTTCTTAATCAACTATTCATCACAGCTAAATATCTCTTCCTATCATTACCGTCAGGAAACTGTTGCGAAGGGAGTCCTGATTTTCACGACTCCGGCTTGCTTCGTAACTTCAGGCCGTGAGAAAGGACACTCCCCATGCCTGCTCAATATCCGCGAGGAGCAACAAGACGTAGCTTCCGGACCCTCTTCGTCAGCGATGTCCATCTTGGTTGTCGATATGCCCAGGCTGAAAAATTCCTGGCGTTTCTCGAACAGGTGCAACCAGAACAAATCTACATTGTCGGTGACTTTATCGACGGTTGGCGACTTTCCAGACGATGGCATTGGCAACAGGTCTATGTGCGGATTCTTCAGCGGCTGGTGCAGTTGGCCTCGCAGGGGACTCAGGTCTACTATGCTCCTGGTAACCATGACGAGTTCCTTCGCGATTATTTGCATGACTTTGGCCTGGTTACCGTAGCAGATCAATTTATCCATCGAACGGCCGATGGCCGACGATTCGTTGTGCTGCACGGCGACCAGTTTGACGATGTCGAACGAGGTGCCAAATGGCTGTCGATCGTCGGGGCGTTTGCTTATGACCGGTTGGTTTCTGCGAATGGTATGATTAATCAAGTGCGCCGCTGCTTCAAATTGAAAGACTGGCGGTTCAGTACACACGTGAAGGTGTGGGCGAAGCAGGCTGTTCAATTCATCAGCGATTTTGAAGAACGTCTTGTCTGTCACGCGAAAGAGCTGGAATGTGACGGAGTCATCTGCGGACATATTCATGTTCCGCGGATTGAGAATCTTGGTGACATTACATATTGCAATACCGGGGATTGGGTCGAGCACTGTACCGCCGTGGTCGAGCATGAGTCTGGCGAACTGGAGCTGGTCGACTGGTCACATGACAGTACCGAGTTGCCTGTTCGCGTTCGGGAACGATCGCTGGAAATGGCCGCACTGTGTGACGTCACGCCTGCCGTCGAACATGTTGCCGCTTCGGTTCACGTTTCTGCCGATCAACGGATGAATTCACATAAATCACTGGTCCCTGCGAATCTTGCAGGGTTGCTTCGATAGTCAACAACAGTTGGTTAACCCACTCAGAAAAATGTCATTGTCTTTCGTTTTTTTTATTGAAAATGTAAGAGGGATCAGTGGATGATCCCATCAGTCAGACGCAGTTTGAAGCGATGGGACTTACCGCGAAGTAACCTTGCTAAGATAGGAAATCGATCATGGGCAGGATCTTCTATAGCGTGGCCGGAGAAGGACGCGGGCATGCGACTCGCGTCCGGACCGTCGTCGAAGAATTAAGACAGGAACACGAGGTCGTCCTGCTCGCGCCGCATGTGGCATTCGAGTTCCTGGACGACATCTATCACGACTCAGACGACGTCGAAGTCAGGCGTATTCCCGGTTTACAGTTTTGCTATCACGGACGTCGAGTCAGCTATTTCAACTCGATTCGGCAAAGCGTCCCCTATCTCAGGCAGCTTCCGGAACTGGTCAATTCGATGGAGCGAATGCTGCGAGACGAGCAGCCAGATTTAATTATCACCGACTTTGAACCGGCTCTGCCCCGTGCCGCCAAGCGGCTTGGCCTGCCATTTTTGAGTTTTGATCACCAGCACTTCCTCACGTCGTTCGATCTTTCGTCGCTTCCGTTACCACTCTGGCTTAAGGCCCAGTCAATCGCACTGTCGATTAATCTGTTCTACAGCGGTCAGCGTGAAACAATCGTGTCATCGTTTTTTACTCCTCCACTTCGACGTGGCTGTGGAAACGTTACGTCTGTTGGTGTCATGTTGCGACGAGAGCTGCAACAGGCTGATCCACACGACGAGCGGCATCTGCTCGTATACCTCCGACGATTCGCTCCACCCCGTCTGATGGATGCTCTCCGTCGTTGTGGACGCGAGGTCTCGATTTATGGATTGGGTGAGCTCCCTCGCGAAGGAAACTTGCGATATTTCGAGGTGAATGAAACGGGTTTTATTGATGATCTGATCAATTGCCATGCGTTGATTTCCAACGCAGGAAACCAACTTGTCGGCGAGGCACTCTCATTGAAAAAGCCGGTGATGGCCATCCCGGAAGAAGGAAACTTCGAGCAATCAGTGAATGCTCATTTCCTCGCTCAAACTGGCTATGGCGTCGGCCACGATGCCGCGTCGCTCACCGATGGGCATCTCAAGCAGTTCCTTGAACAAGTTCCGGAAATTCGTGATCGGATTGATCCCAGTCAAGTGATTGGGAACGCCGCGGCACTTGACGCGATTCGTCGTTACCTCCCAATTCCGACCAACACCATGTCGGATGCGGTCGTACGAGTCGCTTGAATGAAATCTGTTTCTCTGTCGAAAGTCCGTCATGCTGAACCGTACTCTTTCGTTTATGCGTAGCGTCTATCGAAATCGAAATGACCAGACAGACCTTCCAAGATTTTTGACCTACACCGTGACGTTTGGCTGTAACGCTAAATGCATCATGTGTGATTCCTGGAAGATGCCCGCGAAAGGGGATCTGACGCTGGACGAAGTTGACGGGATCTTCGCTCAACTTCCCGTCATGGACGCCATTCGATTGACCGGGGGCGAACCGTTTGTCCGCCGGGATCTGCCGGAAATCGGCCAGATTGC
>JBAXBD010000009.1:0-25165 GCA_037142165.1 Schlesneria sp.
ATATGCCGTGGCACATCTCAATGTTCCGTTGGTTGTGGTAATCGGTCACGAAACGTGTGGCGCAGTAAAGGCCTCTTTAAAGGGTGACCCTGAAAAAGGAAACCTCGGGAGACTGCTGAAAGCGGTGCAGGTTGGTAACCACCTTAATCTCGCGGCTGCAGTTCGGAACAACGTCATTTTTCAAGCAGATCAATTGCTGCTGGAAAGTGAAATGATCCGCGACTTTGTCATTAGCGAACGCATTATTGTCGTGCCGGCGGTTTATTCATTGAACACCGGTGAGGTCACGTTTATGGATCCCGTCGTTTGGGAGAAAGGATAAACAATCGGGGGATCGATTGGTTTTTGCCGCCGGATTCGAATCGCGCCGTCGCGTTACATTCTGCGGCATCGAGAATCTTATGAGGGTTAAGGATTGGCCAGTTTGATTGGGATCGAACCTTAAAACGATTTCCAGCGAACATTGATTTTCTCTCGTTTCCAACCCCATGAATCCGTCATGTACAATCTTGAACAGAGCTTGACTTTTCGCTTTTTACCCATTGCGACGGGCATCTGTGTTTTGTTCACGGTTGCGGAGTTCCTTTTCAGGAAGGCTTGAGTTTAACGATTGTAGCGAGCTGGTGTTTAAGGTTGTTCGCTCGCTTACATCTCCGAGACCTAAGCCCTACCAAGGCTCACGCTCATATCGGTGACTGTCCGAAGGTCTATTGAAGAACGGGACGGATCCTGCTCGAAGCGAGCGACGCGCTATACAGTCGGCCTCCCATGAATTAAAGCGGATCGGCAATTGACGCCGGTTTTGGTTTCTCACGCGAATGGATGCGCAACTATGCCGCTGCTGTATTCGTCTACAAAGACGGCCAGTTTTCGTTGTAGCCCTCTTGCTCTTCGTCTTTTGAGTCTCGTCGCAGGTGCCTTGTGTCTTTTGCAAGGTTCGACTCTGTTGGCCGACGACCCATTTGAGTCGCTTCAGAATCGGATTGCACAACTCGAACAAGACAACCGCGAGTTACGTTCGGCATTGTCAAAACGTCCGGATGACTCATTGGTTCCTCTGATTTCCGAGTTGCCTCCGGTGCCGGAAGATTTTGAAGAAGGCGCGGAAAAATCCCCTGAAGACCTCAAGATGGAAAGCCTGGTCGACGGCTTAATCCGTCGTATGAACAAGCAAACGAATGCGGCTGTCGACGCTCAGAACCAGAAGATTTCAGAATTGGAAAAGAAACTGAACGCTCTGAGTAAGCCTCCTAAACCGACTGGAGGGACGGCAAACTTCGGAAACACTGGTTTGGTCTTTACGTCCAACGATGGGAATTTCAAAACACACTTTGGTGGTACAGCTCAGTTAGATTTCATCGCCCCTCAGTCGGTCGCCTCCAACATCATTACCCCCGGCGGGGCGTACGGTTTTCAGGATTCTACGAATTTTCGCCGATTGCGAATGCGTGCCGACGGAACGATGTACGGGTCGATCGACTGGGTGTCTGAGTTCGACTTTGCAGGGTTTATCCAGAACACGGCAAATCCGCAGTTAGGACTTGCTGCAAACGGGCTTCGAAGTATCGGTACTCTTACCAATGGGCAGCAAGGTGGTAACTCGATTAACGTCATCCAGCCGACCTTGGTTTGGATGACATTTAAAGACATCCCAGTCATTGGAAACCTGCGAGTGGGTAACCAGCAAGACTGGTTCAGCATAGAACATATCACCAGTGCTCGGTATCTCGACTTTATGGAACGAGCACCGATCATGGATGCATTCACTGGCCCGAATAACAACGGGTACACTCCCGGTGTTTCGATTTTCAATAATACACCGGACAAGAATGCTGGATTGCAGCTTGGTATCTACAAAAATAATTCGTACAACTCAGGGTATACGTTCGATCTTGGAAACGCTTTCACTTACGGTGGCCGAGCAATCTGGACACCCTATTACGACGAAGCGTCGGAAGGTCGCTACCTTGTTCATACTGCTTTCGGTGCAGAGTACCGGACATTCAATACAGATCTGCAGGTGACCCAGAATGGTCAGAATATCCGGGTGCGTTCGCGTGGCGACCTCCGGATCGATTCGGCAACGCTGACTCCAAACTTCGCTGACACAGGTAACTTCTTTACTCAGGGACAGACCCTGATAGATCCCGAAATTGCTGTCGTCTGGGGGCCTTGGACGTTGCAAGCCGAATACACCTCATCCTGGTTCAACGGAGCCAGGACGACGAAATTGCCTGGTGGCCTGGCGCTTAACAACGTTCAGATGAGCGGAGGATACGCTGAGGTATTGTATTTCCTGACGGGAGAAAACAAGACATATAATCGACAGACCGGATTGTTTGGTCAGGTCGTACCGAAAAATAACGTCAACTTCAGCCAGGGGAAATACGGCGCGTGGCAAGTGGGAACACGATACGACTGGATGGATTTGAATTCCGGACTGATTACGGGTGGCCGTAATCAAAACGGAACCATCGGTTTGAACTGGTTCATCAACCCCAATATTCGATTCCAGTTCAACACAGTGTTCAGCTATATCAACAACGCTATCGAACCAGTTATCCCAGGACCCGTTGGGTCACTCGCTTCGGGAACCTTGCGTGGCGCCAAGTTTACCGGTGACGGACTGATCCTGACCGTTGGTACCCGCATGGATATCAGCTTCTGACCGAGATCGGTTGGTTAGTAGACGATCACTGAACGCGTACGCGTGGGTTCCACGCGTACGCGTTCGGGTTTTTGAAGGATGGTCGCCGTCGATAGCGGCATGCTTCTGTTTAAATTGAGCAGTTTTGATGTGTTCCCACCAATGGATCAGAGATTCGTCTCCTCCGAAAGTTCCGATGAAACGTCAGATTCCGATTTGACGCACAATCCCTCGCTCGATACCGATTCGGCTTGCGTGACGAAGTTATTGGGCCGCGATATACTGTTGGCCTGAGAGCTTCTTGGCGGCGACATGTGTCGAAGCGGATTCTCGATTTCCTGGAACAACAACGGAACGACGACAATGACGTCAGCGGCGATCAGCCCAGGTGTGACACGAATTGGCTGGATTGGGACCGGTGTAATGGGGTCCAGCATGGTGGGGCACCTGATTTCCGCAGGCTACTCCGCAACCGTATACAGCCGGTCTAAAAGTAAGGCCGAACCGCTGATTTCACGTGGTGCTCAATGGGCGGAGACTCCTAGAAAGGTTGCGGAACAATCGGACGTCGTGTTTTCGATCGTCGGGTTTCCCAGTGACGTTCGTGAAGTGGTGCTTGGGTCTGAAGGGGCTCTTGCGGGGTCCAAGCCGGGGACAATTCTCGTCGATATGACGACGAGCGAGCCCTCATTAGCAGTAGAAATTCACGAGACGGCATTATCCAAGGGTGTTTTGAGCGTCGATGCACCGGTTTCCGGCGGAGATATCGGCGCCAAGAATGCCACGCTTTCGATTATGATCGGGGGAGACAAAGAAGTAGTCGATTCCCTTCAACCGCTATTTTTGACGATGGGGAAGACACTCGTTCATCAGGGGAAGGCGGGTTCCGGCCAGCACGCGAAGATGGCGAACCAGATTTTGATCGCGACAAATATGATTGGGGTCTGTGAGTCACTTCTGTACGGCTACAAAGCGGGGCTCGACCTTCCGACGATGCTGCAATCCGTTGGCCCAGGTGCAGCGGGAAGCTGGTCGCTGAACAATCTTGGTCCGCGGATCATGAACAATAATTTTGACCCGGGATTCTTTGTCGAACACTTCATTAAAGATATGGGAATTGCGCTTTCGGAAGCAAAGCGAATGGGCTTATGTCTGCCTGGGTTGGCGCTTGGCGAACAGTTGTATTTATCCGTCAAATCCAAAGGCTGGGGTCGAAATGGAACTCATGCACTGATGCTGGCCCTGGCAGAAATGGCGGGAATTGATTGGAAGAACAGAAAGTAAATTCAATGACTCGAAAAGGTGAACAGTTTGCCGGTTTGACAGTGGCCATTGTCACTCCATTTAAAAATGGAAAAGTCGATGAGGCTGCGCTTAAGCAGATGGTGGATTGGCAGATTACTCAAGGAACGAATGGCCTTTGTCCCGTCGGGACGACTGGTGAATGCCCCACTTTATCGACGGCCGAACACGAACGCGTCGTCGCAATTGTCTGTGAGCACGTTGCTGGTCGAATCAAAGTGATGGCGGGAACGGGGTCGAACTCGACTGCCGAAGCGATCGAACTGACAAAATTCGCGAAATCGGTCGGAGCCGATGGCGCGATGATGGTGGCTCCCTATTACAACAAGCCCACAGGCGAAGGTTTTTATCAGCATTACCGAGCAGTCGCGGAAGCGGTCGATATCCCGATCATTCTGTACAACATTCCTGGTCGTACTGCCAAAAATATGGAGCCTGATGTCGTTGCTCGAATTGCAGAGATCCCAAACGTTGTTGCAATTAAAGAAGCGACCGGTTCGATGGATCAGGCATCGCAAACACTGTCGTTGACGAATCTGACAGTGCTCAGCGGCGACGACAGTCTAACGCTTCCCATTCTGGCCATGGGCGGAAGCGGAATCGTTTCTGTGGTCGGAAACATTGTGCCGGGTGACATGCTTCAGTTGTTGAAGGCATTCAAGGCGGGAAATATGGCAGAAGCACAAAAGTGGCATTTTAAGCTTTTCTCACTTTGCCGTGACATGCTGGGGATCGCCACGAACCCGATTCCGGTCAAAATCGCGATGAGGATGCTTGGCAGAGACACAGGCGAGTTGCGACTGCCACTTACTCCGTTGTCGCCGTCTGAAGAAGAAAGACTTCGAAAGACGTTGGTGGCTTATGGCCTGCTTTAATCAGTCGTGGTAGACTTTATTGTCGTCGGATAGTGGATCGGTGGATTTTTCCTCGTCTATTCGGTGAAATTCAGTTGACTTCGACGTGTTTTTTGCGAATGTCACAATCAATCAATAATTGATTTAAGGGCTTTTTCAATGGCTTTCGGTTTTGGCAAGAAACGCGACGATGTGGACGATGAAGACGACGACGAAGAGGAAGAAGAGGAAGTCGATCTCGTCAATTTCCAGGGGGCAATGAACGGAAAAACTGCGGATATGGCGGCAAATGCACGCCTGGTTCAAGCTGCGTTGCGTCCGACAAAGGACATGATTACCGACGCCTTGGAACGCCGCGCTGAAACAATTCGCGTTGATGTCAAAGGTGAGAAGGCGCAGGTCGCCTTATCGATTGATGGAATGCCTTTCGCCGGCGGGCGGTTGGCGAAGCTGCAGGCGACATCAATTACCCAGATGCTGAAAGTCTTATGCGGGCTTGATGCTCGCCTGAAGGGTAAACACCAGGTTGGTGGCGTCAAAGCGGAATTTCACGGTACGAAGTATGAACTGACCGTCGATATTGCGCCGCAACCCGATGCGACCGAGAGGTTAATTGTTCGTGTCCGCAATCTCAGCCACAAATTGGAAACCCCGGTCGACCTTGGTTTCAGCGATTCTTTGAGGCAGACCATCCGTGACATTACAGGGAATCGTCACGGAATCATCGTCTGTTGTGGAATGCCAGGTTCGGGTGTCACGACAACGACCTACGCACTGTTGCGCGGAATCGACGTTTACCTTTATTCGATCTATTCAATTGCGAAAACAGATCGTGAACTGCTGAATATCAAGAAATTTGAAGTCAATCCCGAAGACGACTTGCAAACTTCGATGATGCGAATGATCCGTGAAGAGTCGGACGTCATTTTTGTTGATCCCATTCGTGATGCGGACACGACCCAGCAATTGATGAGCGTTGCGGATCGAATCTGCATCATTAGCGAGATGCAAGCGAAAGATTGTGCAAGTGCAATTGCCCAGCTTGTTGAATGGTCAGGCGATCGACAAAAGGCGAGCGAGCTCATTGACGCCGCATTCAGTCCAAAATTGGTTCGGCTTTTGTGTACACAATGTCGTGAAGCATTCCGGCCAAATCCAAAACTTCTCGAAAAAGTCGGCCTCCCGCCGGAAACGAAAGTTCTTTACCGCAAAGGAGAACCGGCAGTTGACGAAAAGACCGGCGAAGAAGACGACCCCTGCGAAAAATGCGGCGGCGCTGGATTTTACGGTCGGATGGCAATGATGGAAGTGATTCTTGTCACTGACCCGATCCGCAAATTGATAGCCGAAGGTGCGCCTGCGGATCAGATTAAGGCTCTTGCCCGGGCGGAAGGCTGTCTGACATTCCATAAAGACGGTTTGCGGCTGGTCGCCGAGGGAAAAACGTCGCTCGAAGAGCTGCAGAGAGTCTTTAAAGGCTGATTTTCTTCATCGTTCCGGCAATTCGTGCTGGACTAGGGTATGACTTACCCAAGAAAACTGGGTTCACACGTCCAAACACCCCGAAATTCGGGTTGATCCGTTTTGGCGTCAAGGCTACAACGCGCCCTTCTCCCATATCAGACATTTCGTTTGCACGTCCCAGTTGTCCGAAGATCGGTCGCGGTTCGAACTGCGCCCAGCCAGCCCTATCGTAGAGGTGCCTCGATGCACGTGTCGCTTCCTCGACGTTATCACCGTGTCGGCCGTTCCATGCGGTTCCTGCTATGGATTTGCTTCGGCCTTTTGGCCGTCGTACCCTGGCAGGCCATCCGCGGTCAGGAGCAGGCTGAAAAGCCTGTCGTTGACCAAAGTGCCGACGAGAAAAACTGGGCATCTGATGGAGATGATGCCGAGCAATCGGTTGTCGTTCAGCCATCAGAAGAAAGACCTAAGCCGATTCAGTCAGGAGCACTGAAGTCGGTCTCTTCAGACCCGACGGGCTCGCTGATCTTCCGAGGTCAGGATGCACCGCTGCAGATGACCCCCCTTCAGGTCAGTCCCCAAATGCAGGGGCCCGAGGTTGAGGACCCCGGCTTCCTGTCGAGTGACCGAGTGACTGGCCGTTCCGGAGAAGCACTTGGAAGCTTGTTTCGAATTGGCGGATTTACCGGTCCTGCGATCGGTCGCAGAAATTCACTGTTCCCCATCGAATATATGCCGTATTCGCTGGTCGACAACAACCTGATTTTTGGTGACTTTCGCGGTTTTAAAAGCACGACAGACACGTGGGGTGCCAATATTGGCGGTGGTGTTCGTCACTACTTTCCCAAAATAGACCGTATCCTCGGTGTTAACGCATTCTTCGATTATGACAATACGAGTGGCTCAACATTCCGGCAGGTCGGATTCGGTGCGGAATGGTTGGGCTCAATGTACGACCTGCGCGGCAATGCGTATTTCCCCACAGGACAATCGGCGGTGCAAACCAGCCTCGTCAATGTTGACGGCACGCAACAATTCGTTGGACATCTTTTGACAGTCAATCGATTGCACACGTTTAACAATGCCTTACATGGTTTTGATGGTGAAATTGGTGTACCGATTCCTGGTGCAGTTCCCGAACGACATGACGTTCGAGTGTTCGGAGGCGGATATTGGTATGAAAGTGACTTGATCCAATCGTTTGGTGGCTGGAAGACACGAATTCAGGCCAATGTGATTCCCAGCGTTTCACTGCAACTGGAAGTGACTCATGATCAACAATTCAAAACGAACGTGGTCTTCGGCGGGTCGTGGAGTTACGGAGGATTCAAGCAATCCCCTGGCAAACCGAAGTCGCAGTACGATCGCATGACGACGCCGGTCATCCGTAATTACAACATCATTGTAGGGACCGCTTATCAAACGGATGTCGGGAACGTTGTTGACGATCCGAATACGGGTAAGCCCTACTTCTTCGAGTTTGTCGACAGCAATTCCAAGGCACCGTTCTTTAACGGAGTCGTCGGCAACGGTACCTATGAAAACCCCTTTCAGGTTTTCTCAAACGCACAGGCTGCAATGCTGAAGGATACACCTGCGCCCACAGGAAGTGATCTTCGTGGCATCATCTTCGTAAAGGGTGGCAGCGTGTTTGACTCCAAAGTCAATCTCGCCGACAACGGACCCGTCCAGCTTCAGGAGAATGTTCGTGTCCTTGGCGGATCGACCAATGTTGAGCATGCCGTAAATACGAATGCGCTCAATTCAGACTCCAGTCTGGGTACCTACTTGAAATTGCCACAAGGGACCGGAGCGAAGCCAGAATTCGACAATACACCAATCAATCCAGTGACCAATGCTTCGATTACGCTTGCCAACTACTCCGAATTCAGCGGGTTTAACGTCAATCAGCCTGTTGGAATCGGTCTCTACGGATCCGGGATAACGGGATCGACACAATACAGTACGGTTCGTCAAACGAACGTCACCGGAGCGGGGTTGAATTCCGTCGTTCTTGACAACACCGCAGGCCGGATCTTATTCATGGGTGATGCGATCACGTCGTCGGGTTTAACTGATGCTTCGACGTTCCTGGTCAGTAACACACAAGCGAATAGTCAAGTCTATTTCACGCAGGATCCGTTGACAGCTGGGAAGCCGACACCAGGTACAGTTACGAACAATGTCACCGGTGCTAATTTAATTAGTACAACACTAGAGATCACAAAAACACAGGCCAACAGCCTGGTTGACTTTACAAATTCTACCGTCAGCGATAAGGGCGGAAATGGAGTCCAAATCCATGATAATAACGGCAACATCAATCTTGGAAATGCGGCCCTGAGCAATGACGTTGGGACCGCACTTGGGATTATCAACGATAATGGCATTTTTTCGGGTAACGGGACTGTGACGATCACGAACTCTGGCAGTGATTCGATTGTCATCCAGAATCTCGGTTTGAATGGTGCAGCGCTCTTCCCCGGTGCCGGCAATCCTTTTGACGTGAACATTCTTCAGCGATCTACAGGTCGTGGCATCTATTTGTTCGACAATCAGGGGCCCGTTACCTTTACAACGGGTGTCAATATCCAATCTCCGGGTAACGTCCCATTCGCCGCGATCGACTATCAACACAATGGAACTCTGGTGAAAGATCCGATTACCGGTCTCTCGACACCACTGGGTGGGAATGCCAGTTTCAATAACATTCAAATCAACGGTGGTGGGCGCGGCATCTTGATCGGCCCCTTGGATCCGGCCAGTCCGCCGAACTACGGAATCTTTACGGTCTCTGGTACCACATCGATTACTGGAACAAATGACGTTGCGATCGAAATCATCAACGACAGCTCAACTGTACAATTTGGTACCGGGACTGTTGGCGGCGGGACAACGATCACCAATCCACTTAATATCGGAATCGAGGTTCTGTCGAATAACGGAACTGTCAACTTCGGTGGAACCACGACGATCAATCAACCTGCCTTTAATGCCGTGGGAAGCCCAATTCTGCCGGCGATCAATATTCAAGGAAATACCAATCTTCTGAGTTCCGTATCGTTCAATTTTGCGAATATCATCGGTGGGAATGTTCCTGGTGCGCCGCTTCCTGTGAACGCCCCTCAATACGGTGTCAACATTGGAGATCCGCTTAATGCGGCCCTCTTTAACCCTGCCTCCGTCACTTTCAACAGGCTCGACATTCTCAATTTGCAGAACGGGACGGGATTGCGAGTGTATAACGAAGGGGTCGCTCCTGTTCCTGCAACACAGGCTGGAGCATCTGGGACCCCCGGCTTCGGCTTGATCATCGGCAGCGGTCACATTCTGACATCAGGTGGACCAGCGGTCGATATTGAAGAGTCGACGATGAGCGTCACACTGAACAGCGTCTCGGATTCGATTTCGTTCTTCGCCAACCAGGCACCGCAATACGGGATCAATCTGGTGAATGATAATTCCATTGTCACCACGAATCTTCCTCAATTGAACCAATACATGTTTAGATTGGGTGGATTGCCGCCAGCGGCACAGAATTCTGCAGGATTGATCACGGGTGCATCCATTGCGGGGATCAACATCAATCAGACTAACCCAAATCTCATCCAGACTGGCGCTGTCCAAATCAACAGTGTGACGCTTCAGTCGAACCAAATTGGTCTTAGTGCCAATAATCTTCTCCAGTTGAGCGTCAACAATTCAGCCTTCGATTTCAATCTTGGCCAAGGGGTCGGTAACGTCGGTGGCAAACTTGCAGGTCAAACGGGTGCTGCTATCGATGCACTTAACGTCCCTCGCGTCGATATTGAGACGTCAACGTTTAATCAGAATGGTAGCTTCAACGGATTCACTAACAGCTTAGCTGGTTTCGTTGACCACGCAATCTATCTGCATGCATCAACGCCGCTGGTCCAGCCGGGGGTCTCTGGGGTTCCGCTTTCCAACAATGGCACGGCGACGGACGGAAAATATGTCTGGAGTATTAACAACAACACCAGCCTGAATGGCAATCTTATCGGCGGCTTTACTGGCGCTCCTGGTGCTGGTGACGTGGTTCTGATTGCGGGGCCACCGACTGCACCGTTAACATACTTGGCGCCTGGTACGGCGACATCACCAATCAATCAATTGCCGGTTCCGTTGGTGTTTCAATTCAACAATAATCAAGTCACAGTACCCAACAATAATATTGGAGTGCTTGCCAACAATCTCATCAACAACATTGCGGCTGTTGACGTGAGGTGGACAGGTCAAGTCGACCTGACATCAACTGTCGCGAATGTCACATCGTCGATGAACAATAACAATGTTAGCCTTGGAGGAAACGACGTTGCGTTCCTTGTACAGAATGCGAGTACGCTCTACACCACGAACTTTGTTATCAGCAACAATACCGTACTGGCAAACAATGGGGGAAACACCGGTATTTTCGTAAATGACTCGAACCAAACAAATCTTTCGATCGATAACAATAACCTTAATTTCCTGACGGCTGTCGTAAACCTCGTTACAAATCAAGATTATGGCATGAGGATCTCCGTTAACAACGCGCCGTCGAATTTCTCGACGATGGATATTTCAAACAATATCATAACGATGAGTCAAGGCCCGCTCGATCAGGCGATCGTCTTTCCAACGATGTTTGCCCCTGCGTCGATCACGTTTAACGGAAATAACATAAATATCACCGGGGCTCAGCCGATCGTCGGACAGGGGATCCAGTTCCAAATTGTGAACGGGGCACCCGTCGTACTGCATGGAACTGTTAATAACCTTATCTCGGTCAATGGAAATGGCGCAGGAATCACACCGCTCAACTGGTTCAGCCCGATACCGTCGACCGTCACACAAGGTCAGTTTATCATTAACGGAGCATTCGGACCGTGACCTTGTGGAGTTACGAGCCGTATGATCATTCTGCCTGTTGAACGAATCGGAACGTCATCAAGGGAAAGTCGATTTCAAGCGGACGGGCCGACTCAATCGCTTAATGAAATGCTTTCTGTGGCATTCAGAAGTATGGAATCGGCGATTTCGTCGGGTGTCTCGGTTCCGGTGATGATGATCGGATGACACTCGTCAAGATTGCGGAACCAAGTCGTCTGGCGTTTGGCGAATTGACGAGTGCGGGTTTGGATTGTGTCTTTCAACCTGGCGATCGATGGATCAGATTGATTTTCGGTTGCGATAACGGCCGTCGCCGTTTCTGCTGGTGGAAATGATTCCAGCCAATCGGCCACTTCTTTATAGCCGAGTCCCTGACGAGCCGTGTGGCTGAGTGTGTCTGGCTTAAGTGTCAGGCTTCTGACTTCGGAGATCAGACCACATGCGAACATCGTGTCGACTCGATCGTCGATTCGACGATAGAGCCAGTCCCTCGGTGGGCAAAGCCAGTAAACATGCGGCGGACGCTCATCAGGCGGTCTAAGCCCCTGCTGCTGAAGGGTCGATAATGGCTTGCCGAGTAGTTCAAACACCTCCAAGGCTCGGATAATTCGTCGCTGATCGTTGGGGTGCAGTCGCCTGGCCGACTCGGGGTCCACTTGTTGCAGTTGGCAGTGCAACTCATTTGCCCCTTTTAGCTGAGCCAACTGTTCAAGTCGTTGACGGATTTCCCAATTTGCTGGTGGACCTTCGAAGACACCTCGCAGAAGTCCGCGCAAATACAGTCCTGCTCCACCGACAAATAATGGAACTCGCCCCCGGGAGATAATCCCACGACAGGCAGCTTCTGCTGCTGAAAGGTATTCAGCCAGACTGAATTCCTCGTGGGGGTCAATGATATCGATCAGATGATGCCGCACGCGCGATTGTTCTTCGGCAGAAGGTTTCGCAGTGCCGATGTCCATCCTCCGATAAATTGTCATGGAGTCAAGTGCGACGATTTCAGCCTGAAGCCGTTCGGCCAGTCGCATGGAAACGGCCGTCTTACCACAAGCCGTCGGGCCTGCCAGGAACCAGCATTTCGACAATAAATTTATGGCGAACGACACGAGAATGCTCAATTTTCCTGGTCTGACAACAACCTGAAACAGGGGAATTCCGAAGTCTTAATCCAACGTGATTCAGAAATTTGACGTTGTCAATTACGAATCAGAGTCATATCGTTTACAGGCGACAGCTCAGATCTTACTCGAATGCCTTAGATAGTAACGGTCATCAGGCGTGGTCGTGAAGTGCCACCGTAATTGTCGTCGCTTCGACTAGAATCCACGTGAAAGGACAAATGATGAAACTGACGCCACATGGACTCGATTCTGTCAGGTTTCGACCGCAAAAAGCTTGTTCTCATGTCGTTTTAAAGCTGTTCGTGATCGCGACAGCCATTTTTGTAACGGAAGTAGCAAACGTTATGGCTGAACCAAAAAAGGTACCTGGGCAGGAATCAGGGTCCACAGAAGTGGTCGACTCATCAGCTGCTGCGAAGATTGAAGAAGCCACGTTTGGCTCCGGATGTTTCTGGTGTACTGAAGCGGTTTTTCAGCAGTTAAATGGAGTCAAGTCGGTTGTTTCGGGTTATAGCGGGGGAAGAACTAAGAATCCGACGTACGAGGAGGTCTGCACGGGAACCACTGGCCATGCGGAAGTGATTCGCGTGACGTTTGATCCCTCCGTCGTCACATACGTTGATCTGCTTGAAGTGTTCTGGAAAACTCACGATCCCACGACGCTCAATCGTCAAGGGGCTGACCATGGGACCCAGTACCGATCGGTCATTTTCTATCACGACGAAGCACAGCAAAAACTGGCGATGGAATATAAGAAAAAACTTGATGAATCTAAGGCTTTTGACAAACCGATCGTCACCGAAATCTCACCGATAAAAGAATTTTATCCCGGGGAAGACTACCATCAGAACTATTTCCGTAACCATCCCGAAAACCCTTATTGCACTGCCGTGATCAATCGTAAGGTTGCTAAGTTTAAGGCTGTTTTCAAAGATAAGTTGAAGAAAAAGGGCGAGCTCTGATCGGGCTGGTTTTCGAGAATATTAGTGTTAAGTTTTTTTGGGGGTTGTGGCTGATTGCAAGATCCCATCACTTCCACTGCTATGTCAAAGGCCTGTTATCCAGCCCCGTTGCGGGGGTGGGGTTTTGCTGCGGTTGCCAAAACGAATGTAGCACCAGCATGATTGCCCCTGTGACGAGATAGCTGTCTGCGAAATTAAATGTAGCCCAGTGAAATGCGCCGTTGAAAAACACGAAGTCAAGAAAATCACGGACACCATAAATTTGGCCGTTGGCGTCTTTCCAGCCATGAAGTCCAAGTCGGTCATAAAGGTTGCCCATCGTGCCGGCGAGAAGCAGGCCGCTGGCGATGGTCAGCCACCAGGATTCAACTGCCTGACCAGTCCAGAGAAAATAGGCAATCACGACGATCGCAAGAATGCTCAGCGAAGCGAACAACCATGTTTGACCTTGCCCCAGGCCCCATAGGGCACCAAGGTTAAATGTGGTTGCCAGTTCAAAATTGATAGGGATTCCAAGAAACGAGCCGTTCCAGACTTTGAATTGTCCAGGGACATTCAACCAGTCGAATACAGCCCACTTTGACCAGAGGTCCCAAATAAAGCCTGACGACGACAGCAAGGCGAACACGGCATATCTTAACGCCGATCGCTTTGTTTGCTGGTTAAATTCCAATACGGAATCATCTCCGGCCAAATGTGATTTTGTCGGAGACGGGTGAATTATCGATGTTCCTCGCGCTTCCGTTCGCATTCGACGCAGTTCCTCGCGTAGGGGATTTCCCGAAGACGAGTCTTGGGGATCATTGACCGTGCTGCAGGGCGTCCTGCTTCGCGGCAACTGACGCAAACACCAAACGTTTCGTCATTGATTCGTTCGAATGCTTCTTCGATTTCCTCCAAAACTTCTTGTTCGTTTTCAACTCGCCTTAAAGTGAACTCTTGTTCGTATGTCTCGGTTCCAAGCTCTGCCAAATGTGTTGGCGACTTCGATTCTGAACCGTTTTCATTTCGATCCAACGCGTCGGCGGTTAAGTGCTGAACATCACCCCGAACACGGGCACGAAGAGTTTGCAAAAGATTTTTGAACTCGTCCAGCTCAGCTTTTTTCAACATCGGCATGTTCTCTCGGAAAACCCTACACATCGGTGCTCATACGGGTGGCGAGCGAGAGATTATATGTTTCTTTCATAACGAATATCAAGTTGTCCCACGATTTGCGTTTGTAATGCCGTAAAAGATGGGGGGTTGGGAATATTCCACCGTTTATACCGATTAAACGGATTGCTTCTCGGCTCAGGCTTCCCGAACAACGATCCGATTTCCTGAGATTGCGATAACTTCCAGATTTGCATCGGCCATGATAAATGGCCCTTCACTGATGACGTCGAGGATACGATTGTCGAAACGTGCTTTTCCTGATGGGCGGAGCATCGTGAGAGCGGTTCCTGAATCACCGATCGAAACGGCATCGTTGACATAGGCTGTCGAAGGAAATGTTTCCAATCGCAGCCGAGGTTCATCAGCATTCACACCCGGTGGACCAAGCACCATGGAATCGAAACCGGGTAGTGAAGGCAAAAACTTTGCAAACATGACTCCGAAGGCCACCACAATCCCCAGAGATAAAATGACTTGTCCTGTTTTCCAAGTCAGTTCTTCGAGATTTGTCGCGAAGTCAAAACTCCAGGAATGGCCAGCCATAATTAAAGAGGCAAGTACCAGCAGAATTCCCGAGACGCCAAACACTCCGAATCCTGGCACTACAAAAATTTCTAAACCCAGGCAACCGAGCCCCAGCACGAAAAGAACAACTTCCAACCATCCCGCAGTCCCTCCCATGAAACTGCTCCAGAAGAAAAGGGCAAAGCACAATACCGAGAGGATACCGAGGATTCCGGTCATAAAGTGCAATTCGACGTAGATTAATGCCACGCCCATCACGATCATCAGCATCACCATCGCGGGATGATTTAAGCTGAATACGACGCGATCGACCCAAGTTTTTTCGATTGGCACCAGCTTCATTCCCGGAGGAACACCAATCCGGGATTTCAATTCCTCGAAGTCATTAACGGGCGATTCTGAAATCTTCAGTTCGTTCGCACGAACCCCATTCGAAGTAAACAATAGCTCGCCATTTGTTTCACGGAGTTGTGCCCCTTTTATCCACTCGCCGTTGGAGGCATGGATATCCAGTTCACTCATGTACCACACTCGACCGTTATCTCGGTGTGTGACCTGAAAAACTTTAAGTGAGCGATCTGCCATGGCTTCGCAGATTGCGATGGGGCGATGTTTCTTTTCTGCTAATTCTCGTAAAGCAACTTTAAGTGGGCTGAGGATTTTTTCCGGGGCTCGTTCGAATGGCTGTCCCGGTCGCATTTCTATCGGTCCCGCATCACCGATCTTTGCGTCAGGATGCATGATGATTTCGTCACAGCCGAGAGAAATGATCGCTGCGCCGCTGATCGCCTCACGGGGCACATATGCCACGGTGCGAATTTTCTTTGTTTCCAGATCTGCGATCGCGTTTGCAAGGGTGATGCTTGCAACAAGCAATCCACCTGGAGAGTCGATTTCAAACACAATTGCTTGAGCATCGTCGGCTACGGCTCGTTCAATCTGTCGGACGAGGAAGCTCTCTTGAAGCCGGTCAATGATGCCATCGACCTTTATCAGGCGAACTTTGCGATTTTCTTTTTCGATTGGAATCTCGCGTAAAGATTCTCGTTGCAAGCCATAGAGGCCCGCGACCGACAGACGATTCTCGGCAGTTTGGGAAACCAGAATGTCAAGCGAACGAGCCGCGCTTCCTTGAAACGAACCCAGGACTCCTGCTTCTTTCACAATTTCGACATTTTCGATCGTAACGTTTGTCTTACGAAGGGTTTCGAGTTCATCCTTTGTAACGACTCGCGATTCTAACTCGTCTGTCCCGGCCTCTAATGACCTGACGCGGATTCGCCACAGTTGTTCTTGCTGGTCCATCATTCCCCGCACAATTGCAGAGTTGATTTTGTTGTTATGCCGTTTCTGAGCCAGTGCAAGAATTGCCTGTTGCTCGTCGATTTCCAGAGGCTTTCCTCTCCCGATATCGCCAAGTTTTGCATCCGGGTGCATGACGATTTGTTTGCAAGCCAAAGCGATCAAAACATTTGGGCCCGTGACCGTCGCAGGAATCCAGGCAACCGTGGTGATATTTGAGAGTTGCGATGAGGTCAGAAACTTTGCCAGTCCCTGAATGTGGTGAAATTGACTGGTCCCCGGCTCGATCTGCAGTACCAGAACGGCCGGGCGTTCTTCCTGAGACTCTTGTTGTTGCAGCTTCAGAGCGGTCGTAGAAATCCGATTAAAGACTGCGTCATCCACGGGGCTGGTGACGGTCAAAAATTGCCCGATCGGAAGCGGTTTTTTGGTGGGAGCTTCGTCTGCAATCAGCCGCCAATCTGCACCAGTAACGAGAAAGACTGCTGCGAAGCAACTCCAAATGAAAAATCGCCGCGAAACAGATTTCGAGACACACATCATTCTTCCATTCCCTCTCGCGGAACGCGTCAGCCACCGGCTGGCGCGGGAATCGACTCTTCGAATTATACACCGCGATCCAGTCGCAGGGGAGGAGTCACCGTTTGATTGTCTGTGGAGAGGGTCTGATTTTTATTCCGATTTTCAGATTTAACCCATTTTGGCAGACGCGGATGGGGCGTCAAAATCTTTATTTGACGATCAAATCCAATTGCTTGAGATGTCAACAATTCTTCAGATGGTTCATTGGGTCTCAGGGGTGTATCGATTGAACCACGCCGCTAGAATCTGTGTCTCTGATTCGTTTTACAACCACAACAGGGCGGCGTCAGCGTCCCTTCAACAGGTTTTTGTTCATGGATTTTCTGTCTGAACTACGGTCTCGATTGCGAACCGCATTAACTTCAATTACCGATTCGCCCGGTATGTATGTCGAAATGCTTAAACCTTCCCAAGACGGGAAGTTCGGGGATTTTCAGGCCAATTGCGCGATGCCGCTGGCCAAACAAACCAAGCAGGCTCCCCGAGATGTTGCGTCTGCCCTGATTGAAAAACTGGACATCGCTGATCTTTGCGATCCCCCTGAGATCGCCGGCCCGGGCTTTATCAATCTTCGGCTCAAAACGGCGCGTCTGGCGGATGAAACGGCGAAACTGACGCAGGATGACAGGCTTGGCGTGACTGCCGTTGAATCGCCCCGTACTTACATCGTTGACTTTTCCTCGCCGAATGTCGCCAAGCCCATGCATGTTGGACACTTGCGGAGCACCGTTATTGGAAATGCATTATGTCGTATCCTGCGATTTCTCGGTCATCAAGTCCTATCGGATAATCATGTTGGTGATTGGGGAACGCAGTTCGGCATGATTATTTACGGGTACAAGAACTTTCGTGACGATGCAGCATACCAGCGCGATCCCGTTTCGGAATTGGCTCGACTATACCGGTTAGTGAATCAACTTTCGGATTACCACGAACTTGTTGCAAACCTGCCGAAGCAACGAGAAAAATTGCCGTTAAGCGAAGCGGCACTCCTCTCTGCTCGGAATGCCGCAGCAGCGAATCCGTCGGATAAAGACGCTTCTCGGCTTGTGAAAAAGTCTGAGCAAGAATTGTCCGATCTGAAGGGGGCGATGACTTCCGCCGAAGCGAAGTGTCGATCGATTGAAGAGAATTCGGCATTAAAAGCGCTCGCAGATGCCCATCCTAAAATTGCAGAACTTGCAAGACGCGAGACTGCCAAATTGCACGCGGGGGACATTGAAAACAAACGACTGTGGGACGAATTCGTGCCAAAATGCATGCTCGCACTCGAGTCGATGTACCAGCGGTTTGGGATTACGTTCGATATGGCATTGGGGGAGAGCTGGTACAACCCGATGCTTGCCGGAATTGTGGACGAACTTAAAAAGAAGAACTTTGCGATTGTCAGCGAAGGAGCGACGTGTGTTTTCGTTGACGGGAACGACGCGCCGTTCATCGTTCAGAAAGCGGACGGAGCCTTCACATATGCGACGACGGATCTGGCGACAATCCGGTATCGAGTCGATACTCTGCACGCCGACGCCTGTTTGTATGTTGTCGATTCCCGACAGAGTGAACACTTTCAATTGCTGTTCGCCACCGCGAAGAAAATTGGCTACGACAAAACGGAATTTCGTCACGTGAGCTTCGGCACGGTTCTTGGCGAGGATCGTCGGCCCTATAAAACTCGATCCGGGGACACAATCGGACTTGAAAGCCTGCTCGACGAAGCGATCCAGAATGCTCGAAAAATTGTTGATGAAAACAGTTCCCATTTGAGCGAATCCGAACGAGCCAATGTTTCGGTACTCGTCGGCATGGGCGCCATCATCTATGTCGACCTCCATCACAATCGAGATAGTGACTACGTTTTCAGCTGGGAAAAGATGCTGGCCACCAACGGCGATACGGCAACGTATATTCAATACGCCTATGCAAGAGTTTGCGGAATTCTGCGAAAGGGTGACGTTGATGTGAAGGGACTTCGGTCGGCCGGATATTCCATTCTGCTCGACACCCCGGCGGAACGAACGCTGGCGCTGCAGTTGAATCGCTTTTCGAATGCACTTGGCGATGTCGCTGTCGACTATCGCCCAAACCTGCTGACTCAATATCTGTTCGAGACGGCCAATTGTTTCGCGTCCTTCTATAACGAATGCCCGGTGCTTAACGCAGAACCTGCAGGATTGAGGGCAAGCCGACTGCTTTTATGCGATGCGACCGCTCGCGTGCTCAAGCAGGGATTGGATTTGTTGGGGATTGGCGTGGCCGACCAGATGTAATTCACAGGCTTTTGGTAGCGGACCAATCGCCCAATTGCTCCAGTGAAATTCGAGTTGGCAAAACGCCATTACGCGAGTGGAAAACCGCATCGTGACAAAAAACCGTCGATTTTTAGTCGGGCTTTTAAGGGCAATCGGGCTGCTCGACCTTCTTGCTTTGCTGGCCGTTATCTCTCCGAGAGGTTGGATTGAAGAATGCCATCAGTCGTTGGGGATGGGCAGTTTTCCGGTCGAACCGATTACGGGATATCTCGCTCGAAGCACGTCATTATGGTACGCATCGTATGGAATGTTGTTATGGTTCGTTTCATCCGATGTCGAGAAGAATTCGCAGCTGATCGCCTGCCTGGCCTGGATCATGGTTGTTCAAGGATTCGTGGTCGTCGGAATCGATATTGCGGAAGGGATGCCCGGCTGGTGGACCGCGATTGAAGGCCCCTGCTGTATCGGACTTGGTGCGAGCTTGTTGATCGCGCAAGGACCTCTGAAATCGAAGAAAGCCCCGTAAATCCAAGCGTTCTAAAACCCTCGGCATCGACCGTGAACCGGCTGCTCGCATTCAAAATTGTGCAGCAAGCTCAATCGTGAGTCGCTCACCGTTTCAAGCGATTCTTCGCTCATCCCAGCGTCGAAAGCCGATTCGCAACAGTCCGGTATAGCTTGCATTAAAAACAAATGAGCTTAGTTTCAGATAACGGACGAAGCGATTATAGACATCCAAATCGACTATCTTCAGAGCTTCGGATTTCCGTGACACTAAAGTCCGATACCAGATCTGACAGGTCCGTGCGTAATGTTCTCGGTCGTTGCGCAGGTTAACGACTTCAAACAATCCATCACTTGCCGCGATGATATCTGCAAGGGTCGGTAAAACAGATTCAGGAAAAATCACGTCGAAAAAGAACTTCGTATCGGGCTGGTCTTGGACGTGAGCCACATCGACGTTGCCGTACGAAATTGTCTGAAGCGACAGCCGACCGCCTGGCTTCAGCCATCCATAGCAACTTTCAAAAAATGCCCGATACGCAGCAATTCGTTGACTATCCGGCCATTCCGCCTTGGCAAAATGCTCGAAAGCTCCGACCGAAATAATTCCGTCATAGAGATCCGCCGGTTGATGATCGACCCAGCTCTCGATTCGAATCTCGACTCGTGGATCGGGCCGCTGAGCACTCCAGTCCGCTTGCGCGTTGCTGAGCGTCAGTCCGGTTGCGTGTTCAACTTGATGCGTTTCGACGAGTCGGCGAACGAGCGAACCCCATCCGCATCCAATGTCGAGGACACGTTGAACGCCTTTGGCATGAATCTGATTTGCGTGAAAATCAATTTTCCGCAACTGAGCCTGCTCGAGCATCGAGTCAGGCTCGTCGTCTTCCCAAAGTGCACATGAATAACAAAGTGTGGGGTCAAGCCAGAGTTCGTAGAATTCGTTCGCAACGTCGTAGTGGCGACGAATGGCCTCGGGTGAGGCCCCACGCTGAGCAATTGTTGAAGTCATGTCGACCTTTCAAGCCGCAACTTTCTGAGTATCGTCTTTCCCACCAGAAGCATCTTTGGGCTCATTCGTCTTTTTCTGAACAATGTCGAGCAGTTCTCCGACGTGTACCGCGCCGGCCAACTCTTCGTGTGACAGACGAATCTTGAAATGACGTTCGAGCTGCATAATGAGGCTGACCATATCGACTGAATCGAGACCCAATTGCTCGGCAAGATGCTGTTCGTCAGACAAACTTTCCAGCGGCTCGCCGGTCTCGGCTTCGAATAATTCCAGCAACGTCTCACGAATCTGATCGCGTGTAACCACGATATCCCCCGAAATCATCCATGATGGGAGGCTCCCCCTAATTGTGTCGCGTACGGAGCCGATGCATGCGACAAAACACTGACCCAACACCGGCCGGAAACGGCCCTGCAGATCGAATGCGCGGGGATCAAATCAACTTTTCGCGGACGCCACAAGAGCGATTTTCAGAAAAAGAAGCCGAAGAGGTCACTTTTTTGTCAGAGAGATCTAGTGGCAAAACAGGAAGTCGCTAGACTTCGCCCCCGCCACGCGCTAACGAACGAATCATCATGATGATGTGACGAGACCTTTGATCGCGAGCGATACGGCAATGGTATCCGCAAGGGGGGTGCCAGTTTTACGGTTATCGATGCTCCAAGGAGGGGGCCATGCGAAAGTCGTTTTTTTATTGGTCTTTCGTGATTTGTTCTGCCACGTGGTTCTCAGGCATTCAGGTGACGCAGGGAGAAGATCGACCCAAGCTCCGCGTGACCAACGCTGCGAACAAATCTGAATCGGTCGAAGTCCGCGACTTTGAAGTTCGGGTGGACAACAAACCTGCGGGAACGCATCGTCTGACCATCAAATCCGAAGGCGATACGAACGAGGTTGCGTTTCAGACAGACGTCAAGTTCGATTTCATTGTCTATGCGTACGTCTTTAAGTTTCGGGGAAAAGAAGTCTGGCGCGATGGAATTCTCGAACAGTGCGAAATTCACTGCGAGGACGGTGGTAAAAAACGGTCCATGGAGCTGAAAACGGATGGCACAATTCAGCAGATCTCATTCAACGGAAAATCAGTACCGGCCAAATCCCAATGTGTCATGTCGACCGCCTATTGGCGTCTCCCTTTAGAAGAGTTGCGAGCCAAGCCAATCGCGATTGTCGATGTCGACTCGGGAATGACCCGAAGTGCCAGCTTGAACGTCGTGGGACCAACGACAATCACCACGTCGGGGCGATCGCTCACTTGTCATCATTTCAAAATTGACGGTCCCTCTCCGGCCGAACTTTGGTTTGACGATCGCGACCGATTGGTTCGTCAGAAATCCGTTGAACAGGGGCACCACATGGAACTCCGACTGAAAGACATTCGGGTTTCGAAAGAAGACAAATAATCACCTTGAGATTCGCGAGGTCTTCTTCAAAGCGACTTGGAATTGACCTGAATCCTTTGGAATCAAATTACATTTCATTTCTCTATTGTCCTGCAAAAGGATTACCGTGCCCACAATGAACACCCTCGGTAATGAAACGGCGACGGAACATGATTCCCTGGAATGTGCGGTGACTTCTTATGCCACAACGCGGTTAACTTACGATGCCGTCAACGCATTGAGAAAGCAATCTGATACGCTGCCGGGAGCGCTTGGCAACAGTGTTCTCAGGCATTCTGATGAACAAACACTGACAGCATTGGTTGCAGTCAAAGATGCAATCAGTCGATTCAAGACGCCATCGGAAGGCTTTCAAAATTGGGGAGTTGTCTTTTCGACTCGATATCTGGGACGAACCGCGTTTGCTCAGGCACTTAATAAATTTGCCGTTGATGGACCCTGGAATGTTTCGGTTCAAGTCGTCCCGAATCGTTCACTCCATTCACCAGCCAGCATGTTGGGACTTGCGCTCGGTTGTCATGGTCCCTGTGTCGGAGTCGGCGGCGGTCTTGATGGCGAACCTGATGCATGGATGACAGCGATTTCTTTACTGGATCAACAATCGTTGCCCGGTATCTGGCTTGTCTTTTCTGGCTGGGAGCCGGACGAACGTATCGACATTGAAGGAACGCCTCTCACGGAAACGAGTTGTACGACACTGGCATTGGCCCTGCAGCCTGCCTCAACAGCCAATCCGACGGCTCGCTTACGCATCGTCTATGATCAGTTCGCCCCGATCGCGCTTGAAGTTCCAGCCAAAACGACCGCGATGACGTTGTTCGAAAACTTCATTGCTTCAGGTAGTGAGCAACCGCTGACTGCGATGCTGGGAGGAGGACTTCGGGCTGAGATGAACTGGTCAAACGCTGTGCCATCAACAATTCCGTTGTTGCGACCAAATTCGACGAGTCTCAAAAAAGCAGCCTGATAAAAATGACTGGAGACAGGCTGATTTGCATGTCTCTGATCTGTTGAAAACGAGTATTTCACACGGATTTGAAACTAACCACGACGACCCGAGAAAAAAATCAGCTTTCAGTGATGCCTCAATCATGAACGCATGAAACAAAGAACGGTGAAAGAGGAACTTGGATGAAACAACAAGATACGGTCTGCATTACCGGAGTTGGGCTGACATCTTCGATTGGTCATGGGTATGAGGAATTTGCCTCAAACCTGCTTTCCAGTGTTTCGGGAATTGAACGTGTTTCGGCCTTTGAGGTCACTGATCATCCGAGTCAGATCGCCAGCTTGATTGGGCAGATTCCTTGTCCTGAAGGCTTTGATGAAAGCGAATTTCGCTCGCGATTACGAATCGAACAATGTGGTATCTGGTGTGCCGAGTCGGCGCTTCGGGATGCCGGGTTGCAAAAGCGGCCAGATGGATTACGGATTGGACTCGTTCTTGGGTTGGGTGCGGAATGGATGCAGAGTTGGGAAATGGATTATCGACGTGGCGGTCGACGAGCCTTTGATCCAACGGAAGAACCAGCCGGACTGACGACAAAGGTGCATCGGTTACTGGATCTTCGCGGTCCGCAATTGACGGTCTCGGCCGCGTGCGCCAGCGGTAACTGGGCGTTATCGCAAGGACGTCGATGGCTGGAACTGGGTTGGGTTGATATCTGCCTTGCCGGAGCCTGCGATATCGGTGTGACGCCCCTTTCTCTGGCGGGGTTCGGCAATCTGCGAGCACTCTCTCGAAAAAATCAGGCACCACACGCAGCACTTCGTCCGTTCGACAAAGATCGAGACGGCATGGTACTGGGTGAAGGAGGGGCGATCTTCGTCCTCGAAAAGACGTCGAAAGCAATGGAACGTGGGGCTCGTCGTTATGCTAATGTTGCCGGTTTCGGTGCCACGAGTGACGCTCATCACATGGTCATTCCTTGCCCCGAGCCACAACAGGGAATCGCGGCAATGAAGCAGGCACTAAATGATGCTCAAGTCGCACCAGATGAAATTGACTACATCAATGCACACGCAACGGGAACTCCCGTTGGAGACGTCTGTGAATCGAAGATATTGCAGTCGGTGCTGGGCGCATCCGTGAAAGATGTTCCAATCAGTTCGACCAAAGCGTTAACGGGCCATCTCTTGAGTGCTGCAGCAGCAATTGAAGCAGTCGCATGCCTGGTTGCTCTGGAGAGACAGGTGACGCCGCCCACGGTGAATCTCGACGATCCCGATCCTGATTGTGCCATGCTGAACCACGTACGGAACGAACCCCAGCCCCGGACCGTCGACGTTACAGTATCAAATTCCTTCGGCTTTGGCGGAAACAACACCTGCCTGGTTTTGAAGAAGGCCGCGTAAGTCAGGTCTTGGCGGCGACATTGATCTTCCGTAGCGGCGGCTTCCAGCCGCCGCTCTCTACGGAAACTGTTCAAGAGCCGCTTTAAACGGGCTTTGCAGGTCGCGGCTGAAGTGTTTTGCGAATGCCTTAAACCTTTCGCGGCGGCTAAATGCCTCCGCTACATCGTGGCCGCGAAAGTTCGTTTCGCACGGGCTGAAGCTCGTGCTACGTAAGTGAGCATCCTGTACATCACCACACAATCACTGCGCTTCTGCAGGGACATCCAATAGATAGACCTTGCCGTCGTTAGCCATCAGTGCAATCTGCTTGCCGCTCGGCGAATACGTTCCCGAATAAAGAATGCTCGGTAATTTCTGACTGAACAGTGGCTTTTCTTGATTCGGGTCCCAGATCGATACATTTCCACCATACCCGATCGAGAGAATTCGATTGCCGGCTGGCGAGAATTCCACTTTGTAAATGTCGTCTTTATGTCCGGACAATGTCTTGAGCGGAGTGGGGTTTTCAAAGCTCCATAGGTAGATCTTTCGATCGAGTCCAGCGGCGGCGACTTGCTGGCCGTTTGGACTGACCGCGACGGAATAGATTGCGTCTGTCGGCCCGTTGTACTGACGGACCTGAGTCCCGTCATCCTGCTTGTAGGCTCGAACAGTCTTGTCCCCGCCAGCAGTGATGACATGAGCACCATCCGGCGAGAACGTCAGAGAATAAATTGCACCCCCCTGCGCTGCGAACGAGCGGACATTTTGATTCTTTTCGGAATCCCAGATCTTAACGGTCTTGTCGTTTGATGCTGATGCAATGAGCGGCAATGTTGGGTGAAATCCCACTCCATAG
>JBAXBD010000010.1:0-24883 GCA_037142165.1 Schlesneria sp.
TTGACGGCAGAACAGAAAAAGTTATTGAAGACCTGGGTCGAACAAGGAGCTGAATACCAGCCGCACTGGTCGTTCCTGGCTCCCGTCCGGCCTCAAGTTCCCGCGACAACAGATACGACATGGGTGAAAAACCCGATTGATGCGTTTGTCCTGGAAAAACTGAAAGCGGCGGGACTTAATCCCGCTCCTGAAGCAGATCGACGGACGCTGGCTCGGCGGTTGAGTCTTGATCTGATCGGGCTTCCTCCTTCACCGGAAATGGTTGAGCAATTCGTGGCAGATACAACGCCGAACGCTTACGAAAAACTGGTCGATCACTTGATGGAATCACAGCATTGGGGTGAACATCGTGGTCGTTACTGGCTGGACGCTTCGCGTTACGCAGACTCGCACGGGATTCACTTTGACAATTATCGCGAAATGTGGTCGTACCGTGACAACGTGATTGCCGCATTCAACCGAAACACGCCATTCGATCAATTCACGATCGAACAACTGGCCGGAGACCTTTTGCCAAATCGGTCACTCGATCAGCAGATCGCGTCGGGGTTTAATCGCTGCAACATCACGACCAGCGAAGGGGGTGCGATTGCGGAAGAATATCTTGTTCTTTACGACCGCGATCGGACGGATACGGTGATTCAAGTCTGGATGGGAATGACGGGTGGCTGTTCCGTCTGTCACGATCATAAGTTCGACCCACTCTCGCAGCGAGAATTCTACGAATTCGCGGCGTTCTTCAATAACACGACTCAGAACGCAATGGACGGCAACGTTAAAGATACGCCTCCGATCGTCGTTGTACCAACACCTCAAGACCGACCACGATTCGAAGCATTGCCTGCCGAAATCGCTGTGGCAAAACAACAGGTCGAAGCACGGCGTCACGAAGCTCGGCCCGCGTTTGAAGCATGGTTGACCGCAGCAACGGCTGAATCTATCGCAAGTGCCATCCCGACCAAGGACCTGTCGCTGCATGCCCCGTTAAATGAAGGGGATGGAACGGTGACGAAAGTTTCGGTTGACGGACAGGCTCGTGACGTCACGCTGAACCCATCGGCGAAATGGATCGACGGAAGCTCGTCAAAGGCGCTACAGCTACAAGGGGCCGCCGCCGATCTCGCCGATGTCGGTGACTTTGATACGAACCAGCCATTTTCCATCTCGGCCTGGGTCAAGTTACAGCCGAATGATTCGAATGGCGCTCTTGCAGCTCGAATGAATACGCCACAAACCTATGAAGGCTGGGACTTCTGGGTTCAGTCGCGTCGGATCGGAACACATATCATCAGCAAATGGTCCGACAATGCGTTGAAAGTTGTCGCTAAGGCGCAAGTCCCTGCCAACGAATGGACCCATGTGGCTTTCAGTTACGATGGTTCGTCAAAGGCTGCGGGAGTGAAGATCTACTACAACGGTCAGCCTCAGGCGACCAATGTCGAAGTCGACCGGTTGCAAGGTTCGATCAAGACAACGACTCCATTTCGAATCGGTGAACGAAACGGAAGCGAACCGATCAGCGGAGCCGGAATTCAAGATCTGCGAATTTACAAGCGTGCTCTGGTACCGGCTGAAGTCGAATCCATGGCAAAGGCCTCAAAATTTGCAGGAATCCTGGCGAAACCGGCCGATCAGCGAACGGACATTGAGAAGAACGAAGTTTATCCGTGGTGGCTGGGAACGGATGATGCCATTTTCAAAGAACGAACGGCAACGCTGGCCAAGCTCGAAAACGAACTGAATACGATTAAGGCTCGTGGAACGATTGCTCACGTGATGAACGAGAAAAGCGAAGAAGCGATGGCTTACGTTCTTTTCCGTGGCGAGTACGACAAGCGTCGTGATCAGGTCAAGCCGAACACACCTGCGGCGTTTCCTCCGTTTCCCGCAAATGCACCGAAGAATCGACTGGGTCTCGCACAATGGCTACTCGCACCCGAACATCCACTGACAGCCCGAGTCACAGTGAATCGGTTCTGGCAGGAATTGTTTGGAGCAGGAATTGTCCGTACGGCTGGCGACTTCGGAATTGCGGGGGAACTTCCGTCGAATCAGCCGCTACTCGATTGGCTGGCCCTGGAATTCCGTGACGGGTGCCCGAGCTTGACCTGGCCGAACGACACGCCGGCGTCTGTCACCCCCTGGGATATCAAGCGTCTCTTCAGATTGATCGTGACCTCAAACACATACAGGCAATCCGCCGAAGTGACAAAAGAAAAGCTGGAACGTGACCCGTTTAACAGGTTGATGTCTCGTGGGCCTCGGTTCCGCATGGATGCTGAAATGGTTCGTGACTACGCCCTGGCAGCAAGTGGTTTGCTCGTCGAGAAAATCGGTGGTCCGAGCGTGAAGCCATATCAGCCTGATGGCGTCTGGGAAGCGGTCGCGATGATTGGAAGTAACACCCGCGACTACCGACGGGATACGGGAGAAAACCTTTATCGCCGCAGCTTGTACACATTCTGGAAACGGTCAGCGCCACCGGCATCGATGGAAATCTTCAATGCCACGGCACGGGAAACGTGTACTGTTCGTCGCGAACGGACGAATACTCCACTGCAGGCATTGGTCACCCTGAACGATACGCAGTTTGTTGAAGCTGCCAGGAATCTGGCTCAAACTGTCTTAAAGGGACAAGGTACACCGGATCACACATCCAAGCTCAACGAAATGTCAATGCGGTTGCTTTCGCGTCCATTCAAATCACGAGAACATTCCGTTGTGCGGAATTCATTGGATCAACTCATCAAGTATTACAACTCGCATCCTGACGATGCCAAAAAGCTGATTGCAGAAGGGGAATCGAAAGCGGACCCTTCAATCGCACCTGAAACACTCGCCGCCTGGACAATGCTCGCGAACGAACTGATGAACCTGGACGAAGTGCTGAATAAATAGCTTCCCAGGTCAACTCACACACCGAATGCTACTGACAACCGTCTGAACAGAAAGATATTCATGTTTCATCGCTGCTGGGTAATCGCCTGCTTGATCTTAATCGTTTCAACTGCGGCATGGGCCGATGATCAAAACCCGGTCGAAAATGACTTCTATAAGATGGTGTCGTTCGACATCCCCAAAGAAATCATGCTCGAAGCGGGAGGGGTTGAGTTACTGCCGAATGGCAAGCTGGCGGTATCGACTCGTCGTGGCGAGATCTGGCTGGTTGATAAACCGTTTGCCGATTCGCCGACCGATGCGACATTCAGCCGATTCGCGCACGGACTTCACGAAGTACTGGGACTGTCGTACCGCGATGGCTGGATCTATGCGACTCAACGCGGTGAGTTAACCCGACTGAAGGACACGGATGGGGACGGTAAGGCTGACGTGTTTGAAACGGTCAACGATGATTGGCAGATTTCCGGAGACTACCACGAATACGCATTTGGCTCACGATTCGATCGGGAAGGGAACATTTGGGTCGTGCTCTGCCTGACGGGTTCATTCGGCAGCGACGTCAAGTATCGCGGCTGGTGCCTGCGAATCACACCTGATGGAAAATCGATTCCAACATGCAGCGGTATCCGTTCTCCAGGTGGAATCGGTATGAATGCAGAGGGCGAGATGTTCTACACCGACAATCAAGGCCCGTGGAATGGAACGTGTGGCTTGAAGCATCTTTCACCCGGTAAGTTCGTCGGTCATCCAGGGGGCAACCGCTGGTACGATCTTCCCGCAGTCAAAGCCGCGATGGGACCACGACCGAATGAACCGGAAAGCGGTAGCCGATTCATGACTGAAGCGGCGAAAATCCCCGAATACGAGCCATCGGCAGTATTGTTTCCCTACGGGAAAATGGGGAAATCGGCGAGCGGTATCGTCTGTGACACGACGGCAGGAAAGTTCGGTCCGTTCGAGAATCAGATGTTCGTTGGAGACCAGAGCGACAGCACTGTGATGCGGTGTTTTCTGGAAAAGGTTGACGGTTACTATCAAGGGGCCTGCTTTCGTTTTCGCGAAGGTTTTACTTCGGGTAGCCTTGGAATGCTGATGACTGATAACGGAACCATGTTTGTTGGCGGAACCAATCGCGGCTGGGGCTCGCGTGGTCCCAAACCCGGATCGCTGGACCGTATCGTCTGGACGGGAAAAATCCCGTTCGAAATCCAGGAAATGCGAGCCAGGCCTGATGGCTTTGAATTAAAGTTTACTCAGGCCGTCGACGCGAAAACGGCTGGCGATGTGGGAAGCTATAAGCTCGAAACCTACGCCTATATTTACCAATCCCAATACGGCAGCCCTGAAGTCGATCAAACACATCCGAAAATCGTGAGTGCGACCGTTTCGCCGGACCAGATGTCCGTTCGACTGGTTGTCGACAGCTTGAAAGCCGGGAACATCCATGAACTGGTTTCCGCCGGGGTACGCTCAGCCAATGGCCTACCCCTGCTGCACAAGGAAGCGTTTTATACTCTCAATCGCATTCCGAAATAGTCGCGATTTCAGGGATTCGATTCAAACAGAATTTTCCATAACCATCAAACATTTCCACATATTTTGGAACTTCTAACATGCAGCTTGGTTTTGTCAGTGCGATTTTGCCGGAATTCACTCTGCCTGAAGTTGCGAAATTCGCAGGAGAGACAGGCTATTCATGCGTTGAGCTGATGTGCTGGCCGCCGAGTAAGGCCGAGAGAAGATATGCTGGCGTGACACACGTTGACGTCACCGACTTTTCATCAACCAAAGCAGACGAAGTGAAAGGGGTCATGGCTGATGCGGGCGTCTCGATCAGCGGGCTTGGCTATTATCCCAACCCACTGGCACCTGACCTTGAAGAGGCCAAGCGTTACGTCGACCATATCCGCAAGGTGATTCAAGCGACCTCACAGCTAGGCTTGAAACGGATGAATACATTTGTCGGTCGTGACTGGACGAAATCGGTCGACGACAACTGGCCCCGTTTTATTGCGACGTGGAAGCCGCTGGTCAAGTTCGCGGAAGATCACGGAGTTCGTATCGGTATCGAGAATTGTCCGATGCTGTTTTCCAAGGACGAATGGCCCGGGGGGAAGAACCTCGCCACGACACCTTCCATCTGGCGGCGGATGTTCGATGACATCCCCAGCCTGAATTTCGGGTTGAACTACGACCCGTCACACATGATCTGGCAGCACATGGACTATCTGAAACCGATTCGCGAATTCGCAGATCGACTGGTCCACATCCACGCCAAGGATGTTCGCATCGACCGACATAAGCTGGATGAAGTTGGGATTCTGGCTCACCCTAATCAATACCACACGCCTAAGCTGCCAGGCTTAGGCGATGTCAACTGGGGCCAGTTCTTTGGAACGTTGGGTGATGTCGGCTATCGTGGCCCCGTCTGCGTCGAAGTCGAAGATCGCGCCTATGAGGGTTCCGTCCAATCGCGAAAAGCGTCACTCAAACAGAGTGCCGTCTATTTGAGAAATTTCATAAGAGATCAAGGAAGCATCTATGCCGATGCATGACTGGAGTAAGGTGGAAGCGGGGATCTTTCACGCGTTTCATTACGAATGGATCTCGGAAATCTCTCGCGAACTGAACCGGACCCTTCTTCCAAAGAATTGAAGTTGTAACACACCTCTTGTGGATACTCCGCCGGATGGCGATTTTGGCTGAATGTGATATTTGCGGAAACCAGCATCGCGTTAAGGATGTGATGTGCGGCAACGTGGTTCGCTGCAGGGAATGTGGAGTTCAAATCAAGGTTCAGCGAGAGAATTTCATTACATCCGATACCTTCATTGAAGAAAACGGACGATTGCAACGTCGTGAGTCAGAACAGGAAGCAGGACCGTGGCCCTGGATCGTGATGGGACTGGTTTCGTGCTTGGTCACGTGTGCCTTAATTGCAGCGATATGGGCCTTTACAATATTGATCCGCGTCAATTGAACGTTCAAATGGCCGAATCTCAAGCGATAAATCTCGCATGAATCCTAACGTGACGCCACTTTCCGCAGACCAGAAGCGACAGATCCTGAGCGCCATTTCGGGCGAAGTCGAGTTGCCCAAGGTTTCGCGCAAATATGTCATGGGCCTCGTGATCACGGCCTGTGCAGTGCTCTTGTTGCCCTTGCTCTACATCTCATTGATCGCACTGATAACAGGAAGCGTCATTGCAGTCGCTAGAAACGCTGATGGGATGTTTGGCGGATGGGGGCCGATGGCTCCCTGGCTGGCAATCGGGATATCGACCTTATTGGGATTGATGCTCGTATCAGGTTTGCTCAAACCCATGTTCGCGAAAGCGGGAGCGGTCAAACGGCCTCGTATTCTACGTCGAGACGCAGAACCATTTCTGGTGACGTACGTTGAACGACTTTGCGATCTGCTGGGAGCACCCCGCCCCACAGCGATTCACATCACCTGCGATCTGAATGCCGCCGCCGAACTCCGCCGCAGTTGGTTCAGTGCGTTTGGCGATCGCCGAATCTCGCTGCATCTTGGCCTGCCTCTCGTCGCTGGACTGACGTTACAGCAATTTACTGGTGTGCTCGCTCATGAACTGGGACACTTCACTCAACGTACGGGGATGTGGCTGGAGAATACGGTACGCCGCACAAATCACTGGTTCCTGCAAGCCGCGTATGAACGTGATTCGATTGACGAATGGCTGTTAAGGCAATGTGCCGTTCGTAGTCCGTTGGCAATCATTGGCTACGTCGGCCGTGCCATCGTCTGGTTAGTAAGATGGATCATCCTCGGATTTGCACTGGCTGGCACAACGATCAGTTGCTTGATGTCCAGAGAGATGGAGTACAACGCCGATCGTTGTCAGACCCGCGTCGTCGGCTTTCGTTCATTGGCTTCCACTATGCGTCGTTTGCGTGAACTGGGAATCGCTCATCAGATCTCATTCCGCGACATTGCAGCCTTTTACGGAGAAGGTCGACTGCCCGATGATATCATCGCGCTTTCTTTGGCAAATGTGAGTTTCATCACTCCTAAAGTGAAGACTGAATTACGCCGGATGATGACCGAGGAAGTGACGGGTCTGTTCGATTCACACCCTTCCGATCGAGATCGAATACAGTCGGCAATTGAGGATGGTTCGCCGGGAATCTTTCAATCTGGACCGCTCGTTGACGATCTCCCCGCATCGGTATTGTTTGGCCGTTTTCGAGAAATCTCAAAAGCGATTACGGAACAGTATTACCGTGACGCATTGAATCAGAAGATTTCGGCGAAGATGCTGCATCCCGTTGAGAAGCTGCTTGAACGTCAGGGAGAGGAAATCAACGCCGCGAAGGCACTCAAACGCTACTTTCAAACTGAGATTCCCCTGTTACGTCCGTTGCCAATCGCACCTCAATCGACGGAGACGCCCGAAAATCCGGCAGAGGTCGTGCGTGAACTCAAAGCCTGTCGCGCTCGGATGATGGAGGAATTGCCGACCTATCAGCGTCTGGTCCCTCGCTATCGAGCGGCAGAAGAGACCCTTTTCGAAACCATCGCCGCGCAGACGCTGATTCAAGCTCGTTTAGATTTCGACCCGAAAGACTTTCACCTGTCGGACTCGAACATCGAAGCAGTGACCGAGAAACTTTCGCGTGCTCGTGAGGGGATCGCCAATCTCGCGGGGAAGATGTTGCCGTTTGAAACGGAAGCGGGAAACCGGCTGTCATTTGCCTTGCAACTGGTCCACATTCACGATGTGACGGACCGAATTCACCGTGGTGACGATTTGTGGTACGAGATCAAGAATCTCTTGCCCGAAGCGCAATATGTCAGTCGGTTGATTGGCGAGCTGCCATCCTTGCGACTGGTTTTCCATCGTTTGATGATCCTTTGGGAACGAAACCGCGTTAGAAAACCAAGTGAACGGGTTCTGAAACTGATCCTCAGCCAGATGGAATCTCTTCGCTCGCGGTTGATTTCAATTCAACTAGAAATGGGAAGCCATCTTTACCCATTTGATCATGCTCAAGCGGAAATGACTCTGCGGGTCTATGCACTTCCGCAAATCCCCGATGAGCATGATCTGGGTGGACTGGTTCAAGTCACCGAACTGATGCAGTCAAGGTTAATCAGCATTCAGGCTCGTCTGTTCGCACGACTTGCCCGAGCCGCAGAAAAAGTCGAAGAAGCGGTGGGAATGCCACCGCTTCAGGAACCCGCTGAAGAGAGCCATCAATCAGGGGATTGACAAGAACCGGACGCAAACCGGACTACCAACTTCGATCGAATCTCCCGAGGGAGTCAACTTACCACTGCTCGTATCAACGCGCAGGACAACGACATTGTTAGTACTTTGGTTCGCAGCCAATACATAACGCCCCGTAGGGTCGACATTGAAATTGCGAGGCGTTTTTCCTCCCGTGGATTGATGTCCAATTGCTGTTAGTCGACCTGTTGCAGGATCACATTGAAACATTGCCAGGCTGTCATGGCCTCGATTCGAAACGTAAACGAACTTACCAGAAGGATGAACGACCGTCTCAGCCGTCGAATTGCCCGGAGTCGGTTGCGGCAGTGTGGAAAGAGTGTGGATTTCAGTGAGCGATCCACGGACCGGATCGTAAGCAAATGATGTCACAGTTGATGTCATTTCATTATTCACGAAAACATATTTTCCGGAGGGATGAAAAGCGAGATGTCGCGGACCACTACCTGGAGCGACCACTCCCGCTGGCGGATCGTTTGCGGTCAACAACCCTTTCGCACCGTCGAAGCGGTAGATTAGAACTTTGTCCAAGCCGAGATCTGCGGCCAAGGCAAACTTGTTAGCGGGATCGAGATTGATCGAATGTGCATGCGGACCTTCCTGTCGCTGTTTGTCGACACTGGTTCCGTGATGCTGGATTGATGATGAAGCGACGGATAGGTTTCCATTCGCTGTGATCGGCAGGGCAGCCACACTGCCACCGCCATAATTTGCCACGAGAACGTTTTTACCCGCTGCATCCACAACAAGATGGCAAGGACCAGCCCCGACCGATGACTGTTGATTGAGAAGCTTGAGTCGTCCCGATGCGGCATCGATGGCGAATGAACTGACACCACCAGCGGGCTTCCCTTGAAAGTCTGAGATCTCACTCACGGCGTACAAAAACTGGTGATTCGGATGAATGGCGATGAACGATGGACTTTTTACCTCAACGGCGAGCTCGGGTTGTGAAAGTTTACCGGTTGCGAGATCCAGGGTACTGAGGTAGATCCCTTTGGTTGTTTCGTTTGTATAGGTTCCGAAGTAAACGCGAAGTTTTCCAGGCTCGTCGGCCTGGATCAAATCACTGAATCCGAAAACTGTTGTCAATACGATGAGCCACTTTGTACAAAGACGATTCATGAGACACCCGTCTGAAAAGGTAAACGGCTTGTGGAAGAGAATTCAAGACGATAGGCCGCGACAAGATCAGCGCCAAGCGTTCCATCACGAAGATTCAGCCGATAGAAACAGTGACAGACAGAAAATGAAATGACGAATTGGATTGGTGAACTCAACAGCTTCAATCCGCAGATCGTTCAGCCACGCATTTTTTCGTTCAATCGTACCTTAAACGACGACGACAAATCGGCAGTAGATACCGTAATTCGCCAGATTGCATTGGGTGCCAGTATGCGATTCCAAGCGTTCCTCCGATCCGTTCGATCTGCTGTTAGCGTACAACAATCGTGGTGCTTCCGTCACTTTTTCTTGCTGGCCATCCCATTTCTTTGTGGGCCAATCCCCTGTACTGCAGAAAATCTGATCAAGCCAGAGATTCGTCTGAAGAATGGAACCACGCTACGCGGTGAGTTTCTCTTGATGAACTCTCTGTCAGGTCGGGCCGTTGGCACGAGTGAACTGAAGCAGCTCAAGAATGCTGATCCCGTACCCCACAACATCGGACGAATTGACACAGGCTGGCAGCGTATCTATTTCCCTTTGCAACAAAGGCAAAATCTGGACGGAGAAACGAATGCAAACCTTAGTGCTCCAACTCCCGTCGTATTTAGACTGCCTCGCCCGAAGCTGAGCGGCCAAAACCTGACCGTCAGCGGGTTCGGTTCAATGTCGTATGTCGGACCCTTTGACGAATTTGGACGTCGGCGGATTACAATTGCGACAGCGAAAAAGCCAATGGATGTCTTTCAGTCAATTACTCAGATCGCCCCGGACCATGTCTTGGTTGAAAGTACGAATTGCGACTGGAAGTTTGGTTTACCTCTGAAATCGATCCCCATCGAGACGATCGAGGCTTTGGTCAAACGTGAGATTAAGCCGGATGATGCCGTCGCGCGCTTTGCATTAGTCCGCTTCTATTCTCAGGCTGAACTTTATGGTCAAGCTTTTGCGGAACTTGAAGCGATCGGCAGAGACTTCCCCGATCGGAAGGAGTTAGTCGATAAGTCACGCGAAGTGCTGATGAACACCTTCGGTGTTGAAGTCCTGCTTCGACTGAAGCGGCGCAAGCAAGCTGGCCAGTACCAGCTTGCCGAAACCTATGCCAAAAAGCTGATGACTCAGACACTGACCGGACAGATCGAGCAGGATGTGAAACGAGCGGTTCAAGGGTTCGATCAGGCTCGCCATACGATCGAACAGGTCAAGTTGTTACTCAGCGAGTGGCAAGCGAAACTGAATGACGACGCTCGAGAGACAAAGTTGCAGCCACTGAGGTCTGAAATAAACGAGCAACTCGATATCGAAACACTGCCACGACTGGACGCTTTCATTAAAGCTGAAGCCGACAATCAATACGAACCGGCACAGCGGTTAGCATTGGCCTATTCCGGCTGGGTGCTGGGCTCGGCCAACGCGACACCCGATCTGGATATGACGTTTCGCGCATGGGACGCTCGTCAAATGGTGATCGACTACCTCCGCAGTGACGACGCCGCAGTTCACAGCGATACCGTTAAAAAACTGCAATCGACGGAAAGCATCAGCCCTCGAACCATTCTCAATCTCATCCCGCAACTCCCGCCAATCATCGACGCAACCGACCTTGAACCGGGTACGATTCATCAAGTCGAAACCGAAGCGTCACATGACGTGAGCTATTCCGTCGTGCTTCCAGCCGAATATTCCCCACGTCACACATACCCAATTGTCATTGCGTTAAGATCGCGGAATCGCACAATCGAGCAAACATTGACGGCTTGGGCAGGCGACGCAAGCCACCCTGATTTGGGGCATCAACGTGGCTATATTGTTATTGCCCCGCATTACGCAGAAAGGAATCAAGCCGAGCACACTTACGGTGCCCCGGCACACAAGTATGTGCTCGATTGCCTTGTCGATGCCCGGAAGCGATTTTCCGTGGACTGTAACAGGGTTTTCCTGACAGGACATGGCATGGGCGCTGACGCAGCATTCGACATCGCCTTAGCACATCCAGACGAATTCGCTGGAGTCCTTCCAATCGGCGGTAACGCCATTCACTATTGCAACTACTGCTGGGCGAACGGCAGTCACACTGCCTGGTACGTCGTGGGAAAGGGCTATGATTCAAGAGAAAACCGAGACAACTCAAGCAATATGGTTTTTGATAATATGCTCATTCGCGGGCCGAAGTTCGATTTCCTGCTCGTTGAGTACCTCGGTCGCAATGGCGAAAATCTGTTCGATGATTTTTCGAAACTTTTCGATTGGATGGAAACACATGTCCGCCGAGCACTGCCAAAAGAATTCGATGTCCGCTCACTACGCAAAGCCGACAATCGATTTTTCTGGCTGACGGTTGGATCGTTGCCTCGCGACTATATCCTGCCAGTACCATCAGGCTCGGCACAAAAGCCCCTCCCGATGGAAATCGAGGCAAAAATCACTCCGGGAAGTACGGTGGTCATCAAGGGTAATGCCGAAAACATCACAGTCCGATTGCCCGCAGAATTCGTCGACTTTGACAAACGGCTGGTCATCAAAGTCAACAGTCAAGTCAAGTTCAACAAATTTGTGACGCCGGATATTGGGGCTGCATTAGAAGAGCTTCGACTTCGAGGAGACCGCTCGCGACTACCACTTGTCGTCGTTACGCCAGGAGCCGACCGGTAGCTGTGGCGTCTAGCCGCCGCACCCAGCCTGTGAACTGCGTCGCCGGTCGTGGAACTCACGGTAGAGCGAGTGTCAGACGAGCCATATAGCCCCATCGGCCCTCTTTGGCGGCTGGGATGCGGCAAAGAGGTGAAAACAAAACAGCCGTCCCTACAATCACAATTCATACAGGCAATCGAGACTTTGTTTTTCGTATCGCGTGACGCCCGGCCCCGCACTTTATAGGAACAGGGATCCTTTAATGAAGAATTGCTCGCGGCCATTTCTGCCGAACACCAAGAACTATGTTTACCTAGACTCAAACGATCTTTCTCAAATCAACATCGTGTCCTAAGCCAACCTTAATTTGGAGTGTCTAGCAAGAGTTTACCATCAAGCGCCTGTTAAACTTTGCCGATTAAATCGCTTAGTGTTATTGCGCACGGATTGTCCACCTAAGCGATGAATATTTATGAAGACCCACGAGTCCGGTTCCGAACCGAATGGTCGCGCTGATTTGCGATTACTCGCCAGTCGCTCACCGTTTCGCCATACCTGCAATGGCCTGGCGATTGCTTCAGGATTGGCTGTGGTCGGCTGGTTGGCAGGTATCATGCCGTCGACGCTGACAGCGCCACACATTTCTGCAGCGACCAAGCCCAAACCAGGAGAAAGATCCACCGGTTTGGAAACCGCCGAAGCCAGACTCAAGCTCACCTATTATTCTGCATCATGGCCACGTGTTTTTCAGGACATCGCAGAAGCGGGTGACCTGGACTTTGTCGCCGATCGAGTTCCTCATGGTCGTTTTTCACGCCTTGACCGAACCGAATATTCGATCAAGGACGCGATCCGGATCATCAACAAAGAACTGGAACCTCAGTCGTTGAGGCTGATTGTCAAAGCTAATACCCTGATCCTGCTGGAAACAACCGCACAACGGCCTCAATATCCGCCAGCCGTGCTTCCCAAAAGAGCAGCACCGAAAGAGTCAAATGAGGAGCAGGAAGAGTCGATCAAACCGGCGGGATTCCGCTCGGAATCGATGACTGGCAGCCGCGATGATCGCGGGAATATCAACTCCAACCAGGAAATCGTGGCACAGAAGTCAATGAGATACACCGGGAATAAAGGACGTCCGCAGGCTGCCGAAACGGAACCTGTTGAAGAACAAATACCGGCACCACGAAAGTTGAAGCCGTCTCGCGCAGTGCGGCAGACGTCTCACGAAGAGTTCTTTGAAGAACCCGATGCCCAGCCATCGCGCAAACCGCATCCGTTTGAATCGAAACCTCCAAAAGATCTTGAGAACGTCGGTGCCGCTGCCGCTCCAGCCGTTGTTTACCGAACACGACATTTGAGAGCAGTCGATCTCTCGAAACGTGTCTACGGAACGATGAAGGCATCCGCCGAACTGGTCGATTCGGGTCGAAATGGTCTTCCAGCGTTTCGAGTTGTCACCAAGCCAAGCAAGGTTGAAACAACATCCGGAGAGAAGATCCAAACAAACCCGGTTCAGTTTATGATCTCGATTGACGAGCCCCACGATGAATTGCTGATCGACGGAAATTCTAAAAGTATTGACGCCGTTCTGAAATTATTGAAGGTTCTTGATCAGCCTCAGGATGGTCAGACGAAAACTCACGTCAAAGCAAGTACGCAGTATGTTTGTCAGATTGCCGACCAGCTTCCTGCCGAGATCGACCGCATCCGAGCGGCTCGAGGAACCGACGTCAAATCTCGGCTCGCTCAAGCTGAAAGTAAAGACGATCCATTTCCTTCAACTTCGTCAAGCGGCGCAGATGGCACGTTCGGTGGAGCATTGGGAAACTTTAAAGGTGAAGTCAACATCCAGGTCATCGAAGACCTGAACGTAATGGTCATTGTCGGAAATGAAAAGGACGTTGCTCAGGTCGAACAGGTGATCAAACAGATCGAGCAACTCGCCGTCGCGACCGCGCCAAGGGTCGAATTATTGCATTTGAAGAATGTCGATTCCGAATCATTGGCAGAATTGCTGACGTCCGTTTATGAGAAATTAACAAAGTTTCCAGGAAAGGCGACGCAACCCCGCGAGAGTGTAGCGATCATTCCGGTCACCAAGCCCAATTCGCTGCTGATCGTTGCTCCCGGTGCTGATCTAGAGAATATTCTTAGCCTTGCCGAAGAACTTGATCAGCCGGTCGACCCTGAAACCGAGTTTCAAGTTTTTAGCTTGAAATCCGCCATTGCCTCGGAAGTTGAGACATTGCTCACCGAGTTCTATAAAGATCGAAAATCCCTCGGTGCAAAAATCCTCGTGATTGCCGATTCCCGATCGAACTCGTTGATCGTCCGGGCAAGGGCGCGAGATCTGGAAGAAATCCAGACCCTGATTCGCCGACTGGATCGTGAAGGGTCCGAGTCGATCAGCCAGGTCCGAATCTTCGCCTTGAAAAATGCTGTCGCCACCGAACTGGCTGCCGTCATTAATTCGGCGATCCAATCCGTACTATCGCCTCCCTCGTCATCAGGCGGCGGAGGAGGACAGGGACAACAACAGGGACTTGGCGGCGGTCAAGTTGAAGAACAATTCAAAAATGTGAAGTCGCAAGTTTTACAATTCCTCTCGATCGATAAGGGGAACAACTCACGGGAATTACAGTCTGGGGTTCTTTCCGATATCCGCGTCACTCCTGAAGCGCACTCTAACTCATTGATCGTGACGGCTTCAGAAAAAAGTATGGACCTCATCGAGGCATTGATTACAAACCTGGACCGCCCAACGAATACCGTCTCTGAAATTAAAGTTTTTACGCTCGAACACGCAGATGCCAACCAGATGGTTCAGCAACTGAATGCTCTGTTCAACGGTCAGACTCAAGGGCAAGGCGCCAACGGAAATCAGCAGCGTCCTCTGTTGGGAATCCAGCTTGCCAATGCTGACGACGCCAGCAGCAGTCTTGTTCCGCTAAAGTTTTCGGTCGACACTCGAACGAACAGCGTGATTGCTGTGGGCAGTGGCGATGCCTTACGGGTTGTCGAGGCGATTATGTTACGACTTGATGAAAGCGATCTTCGTTCGCGAAAGAACATGGTTGTTCGCTTGAACAACACCCCAGCGACGCAGATCGCTCAAGCTGTGACGACATTCTTTCAGCAACAACGTGATCTGACTCAGCTCGATCCGAACTTGACGAGTAACGTCGAACAACTCGAACGCGAAGTGATCGTTATTCCCGATACGATTTCTAACAGCCTGCTCGTCAGTTCGACCCCACGTTATTATCCGGACATTCTTGCGATGATTCGGAAGCTGGATTCAGTTCCTAAACAGGTCGTCATTCAAGCTTTGATTGTTGAAGTACAACTCAACAATACAGACGAATTCGGAATTGAACTCGGACTGCAGAATCCAATCTTCTTTAACCGCAGCGTTCTCGACCCCCCGGTTATTTTGACCGAGACCACGACTGCCGTCACTGGATTGCAAACGACAACTCAGCACATTCTGGCACAAACAGGATCACCTGGATTCAACTTCAATAACGCAGGGCTTCCGCTTGGAAATAACCTCGCAATATCTCCAGGAACCGTCGCTGGCCAGGGTCTCAGTAACTTTTCACTTGGCCGTGTCAATAATCAGCTCGGGTATGGGGGCCTTGTCCTTTCCGCAGGATCGGACGCCGTCAACGTTCTGTTGCGAGCTTTGGCCGCCAATCGGAAACTCACAATTCTGAGTCGGCCACAAATTCGAGCTCTCGACAGTCAGCTCGCAGAAGTTTTCGTCGGCCAGACAATCCCAACAGTCACGGCATTCAACACTAATGCCACCACCGGCGTCCTTTCGCCCATTCTGACGCAACGTGAAACCGGAATTGGCATGCAGGTGACGCCTCGAATTAATGACGACGGGAACATCGTGATTCAAATGTATGCTTACCGCAGCCAGTTGAGTCAGGAAACCGTCACGGTAACGACGGATTCACGAGGGGTTGCCGTCGGTCAGCGAATTACCGACCTGAGTAATGTTCGATCGACAGTCCTTGTGCCGTCGAATAGTACGATTGTGATCGGAGGTATGATCAGTTCACGCGACGAGTCGTTCACTCGCAAGGCACCGCTTCTTGGCGATCTTCCACTTGTCGGCAGCTTGTTTCGATATGATTCCCGATCATCCATCCGGACAGAATTGCTGATCTTCCTTACGCCACGAATCATCAACGGCCCAGAAGAGGAAGAGTGCCTGAAGGATATTGAAATGGGCCGAATTCACTTCATCGAAAGTGAAGCTGAGGAAGCTCACGGACCATTACGTGCTCTTCCTGCTGCCGATGAGATGATTGAAGAGGAACACATCCCCTGGGTTCAACCGGTACTTCCCCCCGTTCCCTCGATGAACGGATCGCCTGTGATCCAGAAAGTGCCCCAGGAGCTACCTGAGTCGATTCCAGCACGGTCTCCTTCAGCTCTGCCACCAGCCCCTGCTGTTATTCCACCGTCACCTGCGGAACAGGCACCAAGCGTACCACCACCTCCGCCGTTACCAGATCCGAACGTGACTCGTATTAACGCTTCGCGGATGCAAGCAACCGAAATGGATGATGCGGAAACGGGTGTATCCAAGGCGAGCTTCGTAAAACCCGAGGCTCCCAAAAAACGAGGCCTTTTTCAGAAACGTACTGTCGGACGATCAAACTGAGAGATTACCGAGTTGCCATCGCAACAATTTCGGATGGAGTTTGAAATGCAGTTTCACGTTCAACGATTCGTTCTGCCTCTAACGTGCACAATGTTCTTGTGCAGTTTTATCGGGTGCACGACGTTTCACGTTCCTTTTGAGAAAAAGATTCCCAAAGCGTCCGCAGCCGATCCCGTCGTACAGGTCTTGTGTCTTTGGCAACAGGCCGAAGGTCGAGATCCTGAAGGTTATCCGTGCAAGGGGTTCTCGGGACAGATTCTGTTTCTCTCAAATAAGGCAGCCACCCCGGTTCAATGTGATGGCGATGTCCGCATCTATTTATTTGATGACCAGGGAGATGCCGAAGCGCAGGCCAAACCATTACGACAATTCGACTTTGACTCAGGATCTTGGGACGTCCATCTCACGAAAACGTCGCTCGGACCAACATACAGTGTCTTCGTGCCGTATGTTCGCCGAGGAGTCAAAGACGCCAATTGTGCGCTGCGAGTTCGCCTGAAGCCGAAAGTTGGTAGTGTGGTGTTCTCGGACCTGTCCAACATGCCTTTGAACGGGAACAAGAAACCGGTCATGGGCGAAAACGCCAAGCCGCTCACCATCGAAGAGACGGATCGCATGGCGGCTGACGAGATGGCTGGAAAGCTACGACGAACGACGACGATTTCGATGGGCTCAAACCCAAAAACGACAGAATCGCTGGCCGGACCCAAAAAGGACGAAAAAGTCAACCAAGTCCAACTCGCTTCACATGAAGTCGTTATTGAATCACCGAAGGAAACGGCCGACGCAGAACGAATTCGCCGACTGGAATCCATGGTTCAGCAATTGTTGGAACAAAAAACCAACATGCCGACCATCGCCGCGTCGACCAATCAGTCTAACCTGAGTCCCGACCGGTTGAGAATGGACAATCCGCAGGCTGTTGACAGTCCACCCGCTGGTCGTGTGAAGTGGAAACCGCGCCCCGCTCCGTCGAGCGGTGTTGATGATGACGCCAACAGCGGGGAAAATGCTTCCGAAGAGGCCGCCGAGCCGCCACCGCGCCGCAAGCATCCGCTGGAAGACTAGCGAGTCTTCACAGTTCCAATTCCTGATGATGTACCACTGGCGAGCTGAGCTGCTTGCCAGTGGTCTTTTTTTTCCATCGGACTCTTCTTCATCTCGGGTTAAGGTTATTGCTGTAGACTTCCCAGTTTGAAATAGATCCTTCTTTTCGCTTGGATATACAGCGAAAAGAAACTTCTTCCACTAATTCGTCTCTGGTCGCACAAACAAGGCGGCTGTGAAATGAACAACAAGAATCTGGGTGGTCAAGTATGCGAGTGTTGGTGGTCGAGGATGAACCGGACGTAATTCGCGCGGTCGCAATGTACCTGCGTGAAGAAGGCTATTCCGTTGACACCGCAGACAACGGCGAAGATGGCCTTTTCAAAGGTGTCACTTGGGATTATGACGCCATTCTCTTGGATGTCATGCTGCCCAGACGCGATGGCTGGTCGGTTCTGTCAGAACTTCGACGCCAAAACAGGACCACACCGGTGCTGATGTTGACCGCCCGCGACACCGTCAAAGACCGGGTCCGCGGCCTCGATACCGGTGCGGACGACTATCTGGTCAAGCCCTTTGAACTATCTGAATTAGCAGCACGTCTTCGCGCCTTGATTCGACGATCGGCGGGAAAGTCTCAGCCTGTGATCGAGATCGGTAACGTCTCAATCGATATGACTTCGAGAACCGTCGCAGTCGACGGAACTACAGTCGCCCTGACTGCTAAGGAATATTGCCTGCTCGAGTTCCTGGCGATCCACCGAGGCGAACTGGTCACCCGGACAAAAATCTATGACCATTTATTTGACGAATACGACGCCTCACTCTCAAATCTCGTCGATGTCTACGTTTCCAATATTCGTCGTAAAGTTGGTCGCGAATTAATAACGACCCGCCGAGGAATGGGTTATATCATCGACAGTTGAATTGACCCGATCCGTAATAGATACTCGCCATCGGCGAATAACTCATCTCAAATTTCTTGTCTTTTCAAAAACTGAATTCACCCTTATTTCATTGCTTCGAGAAGAACATGTTCAAATCACTCCGCTGGCGATTGCAGGTCTGGCACGCGATTGTGCTATTGATCGTACTCACCAGCTTTGGAGGGATCGTCCATAGTCTTCACTGGCAAACGCGGCTTCAACAAGTCGATGCCGAATTGGATCGGACGGCAGGCGTCGTCATGTCTCAGTTACGTCGACTATTGCCACGCCCTCCAGGCGGTAGGCCTGGTAGTGGTCGCCGTCCGCGTCGTGCCGACGAAGCCAATCCTGAAACAGATACGGTTGCACGACCCGATACCTACATCGTGGCCGCCGCGCCTCGTCCCGATTCACCTCGAACCGAAACCAGCCCCGAAAATCCACCGGTACCCCCGCCGGATCAGGCGGGCCCCTCTTTGCCTCCTCGACGCGATCGTTTTGATCCTGGACCACTTCCAGAGGAATTTCAGCAGTTATTTCATGGTGACGAAGATTCGCGACTGTACTTTGTAATTTGGGGCGGAAACGGCGACCTGCTTCAAAAGTCTGATTCGGCACCCGAAATCAGCTACCCCAACCTGCACGTTGGACGCGAAGGATTACCGATTCGAATTGTCAGGTCGCGACCAGGTGACCAAACGTATCGCGAAGTGATTCACGCCGGAATGTTCGACATGAACATTCTCGTCGGTCGATCGCTGGAAAAAGATCTGGCCGCCCATCATCGATCAGGATTGCTGCTCGCAGGGGCCGGATTAGTCATTCTGGCAGCGGGTGTCCTGGGTGGGGGTTGGCTGTCATCGCGCGCCATTCTTCCCATTGCTGAAATGACCGCTACCGCGGAATCGATTTCTGCCTTAGATCTGTCGAAACGGATCAACGTCAAGGAAACCGACAGCGAACTTGGCAAACTAGCCACGGTCCTCAACCAAACATTTGACCGTCTGCAGTCGGCGTTCGAACGACAAAGCCAATTCACTGCGGATGCCTCTCACGAGCTTCGAACGCCGCTGTCTGTCATCTCGGCACATACCGAGTTAGCACTTGCCCGGCCGAGGTCGAACGAAGATTATCGTGGAGCGATCGAGACCTGTCGCCGAGCTTCACAACGAATGAGATCACTGATCGACTCATTGCTGCTGCTTGCTCGGTTTGATTCAGGAACACCATCGCTTAAGCAAGACCGTTTCGACCTGAAGCCGTTGCTTGAGGACTGTGCTGAACTTGTTGAACCGCTTGCCGCCGAACGTCAGATTCGAATCGAATGTAAGCCAGATTCGTGCGATGTCCGTGGCGACTGGGACCGCCTGTCACAAGTTGTTACCAATCTGCTGACAAACGCTATCCGCTACAACGTTGAAGGAGGCCATGTTCGCGTCACCACGAGAACGGAGACTGAAACGGCGATACTCTCAGTGAGCGATACAGGAGTCGGAATCGCAGCCGATCAGCTGTCACGAATTTTCGATCGATTCTATCAGGTTGACAAAGCTCGATCTCGAGCCGAAGGAAGCAGTGGTCTGGGATTGTCGATCTGTAAAACGATCGTCGAAGCACATGGCGGGACAATCGTAGCGAAAAGTGAAGTCGGCGTCGGCACAACGCTCGAAGTGAGGTTGCCACTTGCAATCGAATCCGTCCCAGCAACGGGAACAAAATCGAAAGAAGTTGATAAGGAACTGGTGTTGAAGTGATTGGTAGGATGTCTGTTTTGTGTTTTTGAACGAGTATGTTCGCGAGAAATCTATTTGCCGTCCACGTTCCGTTCGGCCTCGCGGAGATACGTAAGAATTCCGAAAAGGAAAATTGCGATGAGAACAAATGGGTGGATGCTGTGTTTGGTGGCCAGTCTTGCGTTTGCAACGGCAGTGCAGGCTCAAGGTCCTGGCGGTCGCGGTCGCGGTGGGTTTGGCGGGTTTGGTGGTGGTGGCGGGCTGTTGATGCTTGCTGGCAACGAAGCCGTACAGAAGGATCTGGGATTGACTGAAGACGGCGTTGCCAAGGTCAAAGCGGTCACCGATGAGTACGGTACTGCAATGCGAGAATCAATGGGTGCTGGCGGTCGTCAGAATTTTCAGGATATGACCCAGGAAGAACGAACCAAGGCCAGAGAAACGATGATGGCGAATATGAAGACGCTAACAGACAAGTTCTTGCCGAAACTGAAAGCCGCAGTCTCAGCCGATCAATATACTCGACTACAACAGATCAATTGGCAAAACCAGGGGACTGGAGCCTATTCTGATGCGGAAGTCGTCAAAGCGCTGACCATCACGAAGGAACAAACCGACAAGATCACCGCAATTTCCGACGACTACGGTGCGAAGGCTCGCGAACTGTTCCAACCTGGCGGCGGTGGTGGCGGATTCGAGAAAATGGACGAGCTGAATAAAGAACGCGATGCCAAGATCAACGAAGTCTTGACCAAAGCTCAACTCGATACATTTGCAACACTCAAGGGTAAAGAATTCGACGTTGCACAACTGCGCGGTGGACCTGGTCGGGGCGGGCCTGGCGGTGGTGGTCCAGGTGGAGGTGGTCAAGGCGGCGGAGCCGGTGGTCGTCCAAAGCGTCCTCAGCCAAAAGCAGAATGAAGTTGATCAACATCGATCGATAGCAAATTGCTTCAGGGGTGGGACGCCATGGCGTCCCAATCTGAATCGTCACTTGGATCGTGCAACTCGTGCGCCTGCGAGTTGATGTTCTCAGCCCCCTGATCTTTTTCCAAAGATTAGGGGGCTTCTTCACTCGAATTTGTTCTGTCGATAACACATCTCACGAATGCTCTACACAACGAACAACGAGGCTTTCATGTCGCGACTCGTCCTACGTTCCGTGTTTCTGGCTGGTCTCATCGGCTTTGCAATCAAGACATTACCGGCCGCCGACTGGCCGCAGTTTCGAGGACCTGGCGGGTCAGGTGTTGCCGATGATCGAGATTATCCCACGACCTGGTCGGCAACCGAGAACGTGGCATGGCGAATCGAACTGCCGGGTCCTGGTGCGTCCAGTCCGATTACTTTGGGCGAACGGGTCTTCGTCACATGCTATCGCGGATACGGCGTCAACAGGTCAACACCAGGTGAACTGAGTCAACTGGAACGGGTTCTCGTCTGCTTAAATCGAGCTGATGGAAAAGTTCTATGGGAATCGCCCGTAAAAGGGACGCCAGACGAAGACCGATACCAGGGACAAATTCAGAGTCATGGCTACGCAACCAGTACTCCTGCCACTGACGGAACTCGCGTTTACGTCTTTTTCGGCAAAGCGGGCGTTCTCGCCTTTGACCTGAATGGCAAACAACTTTGGCAAACGAGTGTGGGGACCGGTTCAGCACAAATGGGCTGGGGACAGGGAACTAGCTTAATTCTGTACAAAAACCTGGTGATTGTTCCCGCCTTCGCAGAATCTAAAGCGATGGTCGCACTCGAAAAAGAAACCGGTAAACAAGTCTGGAAAACGGATGCAGACGGGTTTGGTGGTTGCTGGAGTTCTCCAATTCTCGTTGATTTACCTGTTGGGAAACAGGAATTGGTTGTCAGTGTTCCCCATGAGATCTGGGGGCTCGATCCGAATAACGGTGACTTCCTCTGGTTTGCAGAAGGAGTCAAAGAAGGTGTGATATCACCTATGTTGGTTTCGCAGAATGGAATCGTCTATGCCATCGGTGGGAGACAAGGCGGAGCGGTTGCCATTCGAGTCGGCGGTCGAGATGACGTCACCAAAACGCATACGGTCTGGCGCAAAGATTTCGGCTCGTATGTCACATCACCGGTCTTGTTTGGGGAACACCTTTACTGGGTCAGTGATCGTGGAATCGCCTTTTGCGTAAAAACCGCTGACGGCGAACAGGTCTATCGCGAACGATTAGCCGACGCTGGACAATTATATTCATCCGTCGTCGTGGCAAACGGTCGACTGTTCGCCGCCTCTCGCGAAAATGGAACTTACGTCTACGCCGCCAAGCCTCAGTTCGAATCGGTAGCTCGCAACGCAGTCGACGAAGACGCAGGGACCTGTAATGCAACACCGGCTTTTTCCAACGGACAAATGTTCCTGAGAACCAACCGCTATCTATACTGCATCGCACGAAAATAACTGCTAAGATCGTGGCGTCCAACTCGATTCCCATTTCACTTGGAAGAGACCATGGCCCCAACGTTTGATCGACGCGACTTCTTGCATACAGCCGGCATCGCCGCAGCCGCTGGGCTGCTATCAATGTCCAGCCAGACGGTTCTCGCTGCCGACGAAAAACCCCGTCTCCGCAAAGCACTCAAGCTGAGCATGGTGGGAGGAAAGGGTTCGCTCGTCGAAAAGTTCAAGATGGTGAAAGAGGCAGGATTCGAAGGGATCGACGTCGATAGCGATCAACCAGTTGAAGACGTCAAGCGCGCGATGGATGAATCAGGACTGATCGTTCACGGCATGGTCGACTACGTTCATTGGGGCCAGCCTCTCAGCAGTCCTGACCCCGCCGTTCGGGCGAAAGGAGTTGAAGTTCTGCAGAAGTGCCTGCGAGAAACCAAGCTCTATGGTGGTACGACCGTGCTATTGGTCCCAGCAGTTGTCAATAAAGATGTATCCTACGAAGACGCTTATATCCGGTCACAGGCCGAAGTCCGAAAGTGCATTCCACTGGCGACAGAACTGGGAATTAAGATTCTTTTTGAAAATGTCTGGAACAATTTTCTGCTCAGCCCGGTCGAAATGAAACGCTATATCGACGAATTCCAAAGTCCGATCGTCGGCTCGTATTTTGACGTTGGCAACATTGTGAATTATGGATGGCCTGAACACTGGATTCGAACGCTCGGTTCGCGGATTGGCAAACTGGATATCAAAGAATTCAGCCGCAAGATCGCAAATGAAAAGGGAAAGGGAGCTGGATTCGGTGTCGAAATCGGAGAAGGTGATTGCGACTGGCCAAGGGTTCTTCTTGCCTTGAAAGAGATTGGCTATTCCGGCTGGGCGACGGCTGAAGTCGGTGGTGGAGAACTTCCAAGACTGACCGAAATCGCACAGCGAATGGATAAGCACGTCATCCAACCCTACAACACTTGACGACCGAGCCGACTCTTCAGAAGTTTGCGAGAATCATGACCGAAGAAATGTTCGATGTTGTCGATCAGGAAGATCGTGTCCTCTTTCAGTCCCCACGTTCGGTGGTCCACACGAATCGCTGGCTGCATCGAGCAGTTCATATTTTCGTGTTCAATTCCAAAGGTGAATTACTGATTCATCGGCGCTCTGCCACCAAAGATGAAGCTCCACTGAAATGCACTTCGTCAGCATCAGGTCATTTAAGTGCTGGTGAAGATTACGCAACGGCAGCTGTACGCGAACTCGAAGAAGAACTGGGATTACGCGCCAATGTGGAATTCCTGGGAATTTTTCCGGCCAACGGCGTCGAAACCGCGTTCGAACATAGCGGCCTTTATCGTGCTGTCACCGATGAGTCACCCATATTCGATCCAGGCGAAATTCTCTCGGGCGAGTTCCTCCCTATCGGCGAGATCGCCGCAATGATCGAACGCGATCCCGACGACTTCACCCACTGCTTTCGATCACTGTTTCGCTGGTATTGTGAACGGTTCGCCCGCTGACTCATTCATTCCGCATCGACGTAAGGCCCCCGGAAGAACCCGCTGTCTTTCGGTGCAGAGTACTTAACGCTCAGTGCGGGATCAGTCACGACACGGCCTTTCTCATGCAGCGACAGCATGGCCAGATCGGTCATGGTGCTGGTGAGTAACGTCCTTTCCACGGGGTATGGCGGTGTTCCTGAGGCAAAGAATTTCTCAATATTATAGGTCAAAGGATCAAAGAATCGGGCGCCCGGGGGGGCGGGAAGATAGAAACAGCTCGATAACGTCTCAGACCAGCCTTCGATGCTCGCTGCAAAGCCGAAATCCGAGGTTTGCTCGAACAAGTTTAAGATGGTCCCTTGGGTTCCGTCTTCGTACTCAATCAACAATGCCTGAGGCGTCAACACATTCTCACGAACCGGACCGGTGTTCTTGCTGGGACAACGAGCGAGAGCTGCATCCAGCAACCGCCAGGACCAGCGTTCCTCATCCCCCGCTTCCCATACCGAATCGCCCTCGAGAAACTCGACAGACTTCACACCGGTCTCGCCTCCCTTTCGGCGTTCCATCATACACTGCAAGACTTCAAGCGCATGAAACAGGTAAATCTCGACCGCTTTCCCCTCGTAACCG
>JBAXBD010000011.1:0-24524 GCA_037142165.1 Schlesneria sp.
GACCGCACCCTACGAATCTGCAAAACGGATGGACCTGGTTGAAGTTGGCGAACTTCGACACCTGAGAAACACTACAAAAAAGGGAAGTTGGCCAACTTGACCAACTTTTTTGGTGATGGTCGGCGGCATGTCAGGATTGGAATTGGTGGGGCTCGAAGACTCGACCGCACGCTGCGGGACTTCGAATTTTCAATTCGGTTTTTACGTCATTAGGCAACTGATGGCATCCGAGATCGGCGGCTGGAAGCCGCCGCTACGGTTTTGCACCATCGTCGCGCAAGAAATCCTAAGGTTTTCAAACAGTTTCAACGAGGACGGATTTCACTGCGGATCACACCGACTGAGCACGGATCTGAGGAGACGTGGTTGAAGAATCCACGGGTTGACACCGCCCGACTCGCCTGGGAAGAGTGGATGAGTTTAAGCGCGATCGAACTTTTCGGCCACGTTTTCGTTTGCGATGAGTTTCGCTCGGACGATTTCCTGATGACTTCCGATCAGGTAAACTTCTCAAACACAGTTCTCTTGCTCCCGTAGCTCAGCTGGATAGAGCGACGGTTTCCTAAACCGTAGGTCGTTGGTTCAAATCCAATCGGGGGTATTTTTCGTTTCGATTCAAAATAAGACGCAGAAGAATTCCTTAGGACGCAATATTTTTCACTGAAACGACGTTATTACGGGTCGGCAGTTCGCATTAACCAGTTGCGTTGATGTTCACTCTTCTGATTCGACTACACCCGTCTGGGAAAGGCAGGTGCCGGGTAGATGCCAAAGCTCCTTGGGCCAGGTGCGGCAAACGGTGTCGAGATTACGTTTGGTGGTGTAATCGTCGGTCGAGAGCGGGGATGTGATATCGTCCTTCGGTCGAAAAACGTATCTCGCAATCACGCCCGGGTAACGTTTCGAGAGCAGGTCTCACGAGTTGAGGATCTGGGAAGTTCCAACGGAACAAAAGTAAACGGCGTCCTCATCAAAGGGATCACCGAACTGCATGTGGGTGATCTCATTACCTTTGGAGACATGACGCTACAAATCGTCAATGAAACTCCTCACGCTGTTCAATCTGATCCGACGACGCCCACCCCCCCTGCTTTTCCGATCTGTCCGGGTCAGCCTGATTTGAAAGCCACCTCATCAGTGGCAAATTCCGGTCGTACATCACTATTGAATCGGCACGAACGTCCTGCAGTACTGAATGATACCAGACCGTCACGGCGAGACGAAATCGATAGTTCGGCCAAAACACGGATCATGCGACCACAGCGTACTACTTATGCCCTTGAAGCGTGCGTGATACTTCTTGCGTTAAATCTGCTGTTCGGCTTTTTTGCGGGTCGAATCGCTCAGCGAATGGGGTCGATCAAGCTGCCGGGTGAAATATCCGCGCGAGAAAATCTCGTCGCTCCCACTCCGATTCAGAATTTGACTTCAACAACCGTCGATCAGCAAACGTCCCCAGGCACAGTACCGTCAGTGGGATTGCCTGGCCAACGCGATCTTGATAACGAAGCGGTCTCCAAATCAACGATCAGCGGATCAGGCAAAGTCAATCAAGGGATCACGGAAGCTTCGATTCTGGACAGGGCGGAAGGTCAAGATGCACCGACGTCATCGAATTCAATGTCAACGGCTGATAGTGCGAAAGCGATCCGGCTGTTGAGAGAAGTCGAACGCGCAGGGGTCGATCTGGGCGATACCGAGGCCGTACTGAAAATTGCCAATCAGAAACTGGGGATGACACCAGATCAAACTCGTCGCGTGGTAAAATTCGTGAAATTGCTGGCCGATCGCAAGGCCCTCATCGAAGGTGGTGGGTTGAACTTCAATCTTGATTCCAAGCCGAAAACCAAATCGACGACACAGGATTCGACGTCGATTACCGCGGTCAATACGAATCCCACGCCGGCAAATAGTACTCCGCAATCTGGCGGGTCACAGAATGTCAACGAACCGCGGCTCGGTATGAAGTCACAAGAAGTGGCCAGTAATCAGGGGCTCGTCGACCAACCGGACGGGAATCAAGCGCCGGCGGTCGCAGGGACAGGATTCGCGTCGAACCCGTCATTTATCATGAGCGTCAATCGAGGAGTCGGCTATTACATCAATCTCTGGGGACTGTTGTTGATACTGGGATTGGCGTTCGCCTGGCAGCAGAGTGTCTACTGGATGGGAGCCGATTGCAGTCAGACAGGAATTGACGGTGAAATCTGGCCAATCGTCGCCTGTGCTGCTGGACCGGTGGGAACCATCTCGGCACTTTGCTGTCCTGACCTTGGGCTCGGGATCATGTTGGATTGTGTCTGCCTGGCAACTCCGTTTCTGGGATACGTGGCATTCCGGGACGAGAAAGTTCCTGAGGAAGATCGGGTGCTGCAATTTCTCAGTTGGTTTGATTTCGGAAACGTGGATCAGACAAACCAACAGCAGGTTCGAGAGGAATTGAACAACCTGTCGGAGCTGGGATTTGATCGAAAGTTGCAAGGAGAGTTGCGAGATATCGTTGCTCTTCCTCAAGGATTGTTGCTTGTTTGCGGTCCGACAGGTGCTGGCAAATCGACAACATTGCGTTGCGCATTAGCCGAACTTGATCCTCAAGCTGTCAAAATCATCACGATCGAAGACCCGATCGAATACCGGATTGCTGGTGTGACGCAATTCGAGTTCGATTCGACGCGTGGGCAAAGCTATTCCCGCTCAATACAGAGGGCGTTGCGTAAGGATGCTGAAGTCCTGATGGTCGAGGAAATTCTTGATGGCGAGGCCGCGATCGCCGTCTGTCAGGCCGCGACCAGTGGGCACATGATGCTGTCGACCGTTCCGGTGAATGATACACAGGCAGCCATTCAATGTCTGATTGATTTGGGGGTCGACGCTGACTCTCTGGCGAACGGGCTGACGGCCGTTCTGGGCCAGCGGATGGTTCGACGTCTTTGTGTCGAATGTAAAGAACAATATACTCCTGAAGCAGAGTTGCTCAGACGTTACCGTATTCCGGCGGATCATGAGTCGACCTTTTATCGGCCACCGGGACGCGATGTGAAGTGCGAGGCCTGTGATGGAACCGGCTATCATGGACACGTAGGGGTATTTGAACTGTTGAGGATCGATGACACGGTTCGGACGCTCATTAGAGAACGGGGTTCACCCAGTCAGATTCGATCGGCCGCTCGCCGGCGCGGAATGACAACGCTGCGTGAAAATGGGTTCCGATTGGTGATCCGAGGGGTGACCTCACTCGACGAAGTTTACGAGGCAACTCGAGATTACGAATCCTTGTACATACAGACCAGACGGTCACAAAACATGGTCGGGACAAAAACACAGCGCGAATGAGTGAAATTCGGATCGCAGAATATTTCACAGAGACGGGGTGATTTTATGCTCAGAGTTTGGCCTCCAATACATCCGGAAGAGGACCACGAAGGGAGTCATTCGGATGCCGAAGCATCAATCATGCTTCCAGAGTGTGCGAGTCTTCCCCGGCAGGCGATGCATCTGGATGCTCAATCTGGGGGGTGGGTGATCACCATCGATTCTGCGATTGAAACCGGCAAGATTGAGTTCTTCATTCCGCAGAATCGAAATGAAGCCGTCAGGATTATTTCCGATACCCGAGCGGAATCGAAGAAGCTTCCCTTTGAGCGGCTCTTTTCTCAGGGATATTACGCCGAAGCGGTGTTGGCTGCCGAAGAAAAATTGCAGGAATTACGGGATTCGATCACAGCGTCCGAACGCGATTCAAAAAGTGGAGGAATCCAGGATCTCACGAGTGTCCGGAGCCACGCGCTGGTCCAAACGCTCCGACAAATTGTGGCCGCCAGCCTTCGCAGTGGGAACTATGAGCGTTTGGAGTCTGCTGCCAATGAAGCTCTTGCAGTATGTCAGCAGGCACCAACCGACTATGCTGAATCGCTCGTTCGAATCCTGCACGACCGGGTCTACGGGCGATATCTTTATCGCTGTCGCGACGAAGAATCGGCCATTGAGGTTCGACGTGAACTGACAACTGCGCGGCAACGAGCGGAACAGCTTTTGGGTCGAGAACATTCTGAAACTGCCAGGATCATGACAACTCAGGCTCGGCTGCTGATTTCGGACTTCTCGTATCCTGAAGCGGAAGACTTGTTGTCCGAGGCGATCAGGATTCGTACCAGATTGCTGGGTTCCGAGCACGCTGACGTCTCGGAATCACTGCTGGAGCAGGCAAGGCTGAACGCTTATCGCGAAGACCACGATGAAGCTGATGAAGGATTTCAAAGGGCCATTGCGATTCGAGAGGCTCAATTTGGTTTGCATCATCCCGACGTGGCTGAAGCTCTGTTTCATTATACGGATTTTCTCATTTACAACCGGCGAGATACCGCCAAAGCTGGCCCCCTGTTGAGGCGAGCTCTGTCGATCTGGGACGCGACAATTGGACTGGAACATTCCCCTGCTGCACGTGATTCTGAATTCATTCGCAAAGTGCTTTCCGTCGACACAGACGCGGAAGCCGAATCGGCGGAGTGAAGGTGAACCATGTTTTCGACCATTTTTCTGATTGGCGTTTTCCTGCTGGCATTCCGCCGGTTTGCTCCAATGACTGCCGTAACAACAGCAGCGGCGATTCCGTGTATCATGATTGCCGGGCTGTTTGCGATGAATTTCTTCGAACCAGCGGCCCTGATGATTGTTCATTCGACAGTGCTTTCCACGTTTTTATCGTCCGACGCCGATTTCATTTGTTTCCTGGTTTTGTTCCTGGGGTGCACGGCGGCTTTGTTGAAAGTCGTTGCGTCACTCCCTGATCCTCCGACTCTTCCAGACCCTTTTGAATTCCGATGCTCTTTGTTTTTGACAATCACAGCGAGTCTTATGGTGATGTCGATTGTCCTGACGGCTTGTGACACATCGCCGCGTATGCAAAAGATATTAGGACTGCGCCCGCATTCGGGTGCATTGTTCGGACTGTTTGCACCCGATGTGATGTGGCTGAATTTTGTCGCAATCGTCGCTGATGGCTCGCTCGCTCGCTCGGGTTACGTTGCGATACAGTCGATCCCCGCAGATGAGTCGTCCGATGCGAAGTCTGCCGGAAGTCAGGTGAGAAACTTGCGAGATCGGTTTATCGAAGTGCAGGTTCCTGTCGCCACCATGGTGACCGACGCCGAGAAAGCGAATCCGCCTGAAGCTCAAGAAAAGCCGGTTAAGGGATCGCAAATCGAAACCAAACCCGAACAGGTCGATCATCCGACTGGTTCGAAAGTTCCCGACGCACCGCAGCCTTTAAAAACGACGAATGGACTCCAATGACCGGTCATTCTCAACAACCGAACTCGCCAATCGAAAACGATCGCGTCCCATGGATTCTGTATGGAACCGCGTGGAAAGAGGGACAGACCGAACGTCTGGTCGAACTCGCCCTGCAGCAGGGGTTTCGCGGAATCGATACTGCGAATCAGCGAAAACACTATGACGAAGCGGCGGTTGGGCGAGCCGTCATGAAGGTGATAAAGAGCGGGCTCGTGGCACGAGATGAGTTGTTTCTGCAAACAAAATATACGTTTTTGCATGGTCAGGATCATCGATTGCCTTATGACCCTGCAGCGAACATTGCGACACAAGTTGCGCAATCGTTCTCAAGTTCGCTGGATCACCTCGGCACCGAGATCATTGATTCGTACGTGCTGCACGGACCATCTCGCGGAACGGGACTCGGTCCTGAAGATTGGGAAGCCTGGCACGCGATGGAAGAAATTCATGATCGCGGTCGCGTGCGAATGCTTGGCATCAGCAACGTCAATTTGGAACAGCTTCAGTTACTGTGCCAGAAGTCGCGAATCAAACCTCGCTTTGTCCAAAACCGTTGTTATGCCGTTCGTGGCTGGGATCGTCGAGTTCGAGAGTTCTGCAAAGACAACGAAATTGTCTATCAGGGCTTTTCATTGCTGACGGCAAACCGCGATTTGCTGGCCCGTCCTGAATTAGCAAAACTTGCCGAACATTACGGGCGAACCATCAATCAAATTGTGTTTCGTTTTTCTCTTGATGTCGGCATTTTGCCGCTGACGGGAACCACAAACAGGGATCATATGCGCGAGGATCTGGAAATCGAAAATTTTCGTTTGGAACCCGATCACGTTAGACTGGTGGACCATCTCGCAGTGGTCTGATCTGAATCTTCGTAAAAGAAAAGCGTGACTTGTACCCGGCAAGAAAGGGTCGCACATGAATCTGGCATTGCAATCGATTCTGCACTGGGTGTTGATCTACATTTTTTACGTTGCTCCTTCGATTGATGGAACGTATTTGACGGTCTGGAAAGTTGTTTTTGATGCAGGCCAGGCTGCGAGAGATCAAGGGCGCTATGACGAGGCGGCGCGCCTGTATGAAGTCGCCGTGAAACTTGCGGTGCCGATAAAAGACAAGGGTGAGCGAGAGGCAAGCAGCCTGAATGGACTTGCTTGGATCTACAATCTTCAAAATCGAAATAACGAGGGTATTGAACTGGCCAAACGAGCCTTGTCGATAGACGAACGACGAGGCGGAATGTTCGACAGCGCGGTGAGCCGAGACCTCAATACCCTAGCTTCGATCTATCAGAATCAGGGCAAGTACGCGGCGGCCGAACCAATTTACCGGCGCATCATCCTGATCAAAGAGTCGGGCGGAGAATCAGAGACCGCGAACTTTGCTGCAATTCTGACAAACTTGATGGTCGTCTATCGTTCTCAAAGCAAATTTGTCGAAGCTGAGACAGTTGGCAAGCGAGCGATTGTCGTCTACGAAAAGGGGGCGGAATCAAAACCTCTCGATCTGGCAAACACCCTGAATAACCTGGCGAATGTTTATTTTTCCCAGGGTAAGTACGTGGAGGCAATACCACATTATCAACGGTCGCTTTCCATTCGAGAAAAGACCCTTGGGGCAGAACATCCGGGGGTGGCGCTTGCTCTGCATAATCTGGCGAATGTCCGCCTGAATCAGGGAAATTATGAAGAAGCACTTCCTTATTACGACCGCGCCCTCGCCATTCGTGAAAAAGCCTTGGGGCCAAACCATATCGAAGTGGCCTCTTCACTGAACGGGCTAGGAAATGTCTTACTTTCCCAAGGCCACTTCAGCGATGCGGCGCCACGATATCAACGAGCGTTGGCGATTTTCGAGAACGCAAAGAGTGCTGATCAATCTTCGCAGGCAATGGTTCTGGGGAACTTATCTCGCGTCTCACTTGGACTGAAACAGTATGCCGAAGCCGAGTCCTTTGAACGACGAGCTATGCGAATTCGTGAAAAAAACGTAGCAGATGCTTCGCTGGTTGCTGTCTGCCTCGACGCGCTGGCAGAGATCCATTATGCGCAAGGGCTTCGATCAAAGGGGGACATTGCATTTTTGCGCGCACGGAAAATCCATCGTCAAGTCGTCAGGACGGGCAACACGCGATCTGCAGATTCGATCTATGAACGGGCACACGAGTATTTCAAGAAGGGACATTTTCATGAGGCAGCGACCATGTATCGTCGCGCATGGAATTTGTTTGAAATCGGGATGGGACCTGACGATCCCCATGTGGCTCAAGCGATCGAAAGTTACGCTTCGTCTCTGAAGGAACTTGATCGGCACCTTGCTGCCGACGGGTTCGCGGAGCAGGCTAAGAAGTTGCGAGAACGTCAACAACCGAAACCGCCTCAGCACGATTCGGTTGTCGAGGAAGGAGCGGTAAAATAACAATCTGATTTCGGCATGTGTTAGACCGCTGGGATGTCGAAAACCGCAAGAATTGGTTTCACTACTGGTCGCCGGAGAGATATCGACAGACGACTATTTTTTCAAGTCAAAACGATCAATTTCGTTGTCACCGGGACTGACGGTCGCCTTGAGCTTCGAGATATCCGGTTTTGCGTAAAGCCCGCCAAGTCGGTCCTTACCGAGAATGGTTTCACCATCGTCTTGCCTTACTTCGGGCCAGTTCACTGTTACGATGTAGTCTCCTTCCGCAGCGCCATCATCTGACTTAAAGGTCGTCAGCGAGTACGATCCGTCATCGTTGACAGTCGCATAAGCCGGGGGGCATGCCTTTTTATCAACGGGATGGAAATGAATCGTGGCACCCTCTGCTGGTTGGCCATTAAAATAGACCTCGCCACGAACAGGGTAGACTTTAACAGTACGCTTACCGCACCCGATTGAAAACAAACAGACAAAAGCGAGGATGGCCTGAATCACCAGGTATCGCCTGGCCAACCTCGTTTTTAATCCATTTGGAAAAGGGTTCAAAGTAATTCGTTCGCGGGTTTTCGCGTGGTCTTGTTTAAGGAACATCAACGACTTCGCCCGCGCCTTTCGTCACTAATTTCACAAGGACATTAATGTCAATATTCTGTGCAATGAAACCAACATGTCCATCGGCGTAAGCGATGTTGGCACCGCCGACGTGCCAGCTGAAGATATCCCCTTGCTGGTTGTTGCAGTTGACGACGCAAGGACCCGAACCGATAGAACCCTTCCCATCGGGCTGGGTTCCCGTGACGGTGATCCGATTGTCTGCATCGGCCCAGATCATTCCCGTCTGGATCGGCGTCGAGTCGCTTACATAACCCGTGTAATACTGCTTTAGTTTGCCACATCGTTCTGAATAGAGGGTGGTGTTGCTGGTGCCGTCGGTAATCTCTCCGATCGGGGTCTTACCATTTTGCCGAGTCGCACCTTTACTCCCTCCCGATGGAATAAACAGGTTCTGGGCGGCGACGAGCGGGTTGGAAAAACCATTTTCAGCACCAGCAGCATCCTTGGTTGTCTTGACCTGGCCGATACCAGCGTAGTCCCCGGACCAGCCAGTTGGCGTACAAGGAGTTGTTGCGTAGAGCGCAGCGCCAAGGATGTTTGTTTTCGTGGAGCCCGTTTGAGGCGGAGCGTAAGCTGCGTTCTTGTTCGCTGGCGTAATATAATTGGCCGCATTGGTCGGGTAAGTCGCGACAAACGGTCCGGGAGTCGAAGGGCAGAGCATTAACGGGAAACTGAGCAACAGGGCATTGGCGTTCGACGGATCGGACCAGTCCTTGTTGAAGCAGTAGATCGAATTAACGTTAGTCTGATCGACGAAGGGGAGCAGCGGAATCATACCGCCACCGCGACCTTGAGTTCCTCCTGGTGCACCTGGAGTGGGAAGATCTGGACCGTTTGGATCGTAGGGAATGTAAGGGATCTGGCTGTTGTTTTTGGTGATGGCGTTATACGGGAACCCACCATAGGTCGACTCGAAATTCAGTGCGGCCAGTGCCAACTGTTTCAGGTTGTTCTTACATTGAGTTCGCCGAGCAGCTTCGCGAGCCTGCTGGACTGCAGGCAGCAACAACGCAATCAGCACTGCAATAATCGCGATGACGACGAGCAATTCGATGAGGGTAAATCCTCGTGGCGATCGTTTGCATGAAATGGGGGAATGACGTTTAACAATCACTGAAATTTCCTCTTAAATTTTCTTCTTGAGTGAATCGGAGAATCGTGAAAAAGACAAACCGAAAACGGGATTTTAAAACCAATTGGCGTTGATCCGAAAATACAAACCATCCGTTTTTGAAGCGGAATACTACGTTCGTTTTGTGAAAAAACGATGAAGGAATCGTTAATATTCGTGGGCTGGTCAAAGTTCAGGGCAGATTAAGGGCTGGTCTGATTTTGTCTATTTCTGATTGACCAGATGATTGCAAACTAGACAACTGGCTAGTTCTCCGATAGTTTTCATCAGTTCTTCACAATGCCGATCGTCTAGATTCAACTCATTCCGCTTGCTGTGAGAACTGTTCGAGTGATGATCACCGATTGGAGAAATCTCATGAGAGTTTCTGCTTTAGGATATTTGCTTTTTGCCCTGTTCTCATTGGGATGCGAAGCACGTTTATCAGTTGCTGAGGAGCCGAATGTCTTCCGGCGACCGGCGCTCGCTGAGGCAAGCCAGGAACTGCAATCGCGTGGCGTTCATTTAGCGCGAATCGGCCAGTTGCCGGCCGCCTTACTGTCACTGCAGGAAGCAGTACGGATTGCCCCGTTTTCGGCAGTCGCACGATACAACCTCGCGTGCATGTATGCCAAAAATGGGCAGCCCGACGAAAGTTTGTCGACATTAAGGCGCGCGATTGAACTGGGCTTTCGCGACACGTCGATCATTTCTAAGGACCCCGATTTGGATTCGCTACGGGAGCTACCTGAATTTAGCGAGATCGCCAACGAGGCGAAAAAGCCTTACGAACCGTCAACTTCGCGAACGAGTGAATTCGATAACGGGATTGCATGGGTCGGCCCTGAAAACACCGTTTGGGAGGAAGTGACAAATCAGTTGCGAACGGGGTTTGACTGGAAGCAACCAGAAAAGCATCGCTCGATCATCCTGGAACACGGTGAGGTTGGAAAGCGGCTGCGGAAATGGTTTTCCGAAGGGACCGCTGCAGGCAATTTCGGCGATCTTTACGATAACTGTGATCGTGACCATTCGAATTTAAAGTATTCGCAATTTCCTCAACTGCACCGCATCGAATATCGACCAGAGATTCTTGCCGACGTCCCTCAGGGTTTTCAGAATCGCCTGTTGCATGGAGGTGTCGTGATCGGGAATTCGTCGACATCGATGGTGAACACGCCCATCTGGCGCAGCAATCCCCGCATGGCCTACTTGATGTCGTCATCAATGACGGCGTTAACGCGACAGTACTTTCATAATCATTTGTATGTCTACCCGGAACATCATGATCATGACCCCGGCCGTACTGGAATTGAATCCGAGGGAAATGGCGATGTTTACCCTGCGAACACGCCGTATCTATTGATCAGTCAAGGTTCGTCCTATACGGATCAGCCCTTCCTTGATGCACTCACCTGTACGCTGGCTGCGTTTCGACCGGCGGTTAAGAAGCGACTGGTGGAAGCCGGCCTGATTGCGCCGACACTGCAGCAGATTTTTCGAACCAGTTATAAACTGGTGAAGAAGCCAGAGGATTATTTAACCGGAATTGCACACCCTTCTGTATTCGAGGGTTCGCAGATTGATCCGTTGAAAATGGTGGAAGCGGCCCATGCGATGACAGATGAAACGATTCCGCCTGTCGTGCGGATTCGTGTTGAGCAGCAGGACAGGGGCATCGTCGGACGGGATTATTTTGATGTTATGGATCGGGAACACTTGTTCGATACACCCTGCGCCATTGCCCGAATCGGTCGATCGCTGAAATATCGTCGTCGGATGATTGTCTCTGCCGGAGACAGCATTAGTCTCGATAAGACACCTTTAAAATTTCGATGGGTCATTCTTCGGGGTGACGAATCGTTGATATCCATCAAACCACTTGACGATGAAGGAAGCCGTGCCGACATCACGGTTGCCTGGCACCCTCGACGAAAAATTCATCCTAACAGCCCGATGGAGTCGAATCGCGTTGACATTGGAGTATTCGCATACAACGGAACGGTCTGGTCAGCACCGTCATTCATCTCCTGGTTTTTTCTCGATAATGAAGACCGCGAATATGATGATCAGGGACGACTTCTGTCCGTTGCCTATCACGGTGGGACGGACCGTGGTCACTATGTCGACCCGCTCATTCAAACTCCAAAGACGTGGAAAGATGACTATCATTATGCAGGGGATGGTCGGTTGATCGGCTGGACGAGAACACGCGGTACAGGCGCAGATCAAAAAATCGAAAAGTTCACCGCCGATGGCGGCCTAGTCATCGAAGAAGATGCCGATGGTCGTCCCTTAGTCGCCCAAACCGTTCATTACATTGCGCAAACCGAGGAAAAGTCTCTGCCGAAACTGATCCAGCAAGTGGGAGATGAAGTCTGGCGATTTGCCTATGCTGATTCCAACGACAAGATCGGAAAGGTGATCTCACGGCAAAAAGTCGACACCGTCAAAAATCAAAACGTTGGTTTGACGACGAAGCCTTAAGGATTGAAAATGGCAGATGACGTTTGATTACCAGGCTGACTCAGCGGATCGTTGAGTGTATTCGGTCATGTTAATCGAATAGGAATTTTCAAATTTGCCAAGCCGGTCGGCGTTAGTTCCAACCGGCTTAAACAGTGGTGAACTCAATTTCTATCCGTCGGTAAATTGTTGGACCGAGAAACTCGGCCTACTTCTGGCTGTTGACTGCGGGCGTTCCCACCAATTGAAACTCGTTTTTCGGACCGAATCCAACGTTGGTTTTAGCTTGGTAATGCACTTCGTTTCCAATCAACTTGAAGTTCGCAGTGACGGTAAACGGTGTTTCATAGAAACAGATTTTAGCCGTATATTGATTGTCTGAAGTCCAGGCACCGCTGGATGCGACGGGTTGTTCGCGTAACGAACCCCACCCCGCTTTTCCCTTTGTCCACTGGCCGTTTTTGCAGACGGTTCGATGTTCGGTACCATCAAACCGTGTTACGACAGCAATAATTTTTTCCTTGTCATCTTGTTCGAGGATCAGGGATTCCAGTTTGTGGTCATTTGGTTGAAACACGAATTTCTTTCCCACGAATTCCATTTTCGGACTACCCGAGCCATCTTGTGGAGGAAGTGTCAGGGACTTGAGCCTTTGAATCAGTCTGGTCTGGATTTCGAGGTCGGCAGTAAGAGGTGTTGATTTGATTGCAGGTAAAAGCTTGTCCCAGACAAGGTTCATGACGTTCTGCATGTCCTTCAGACCGCTTGTGATGGCAATGACTGTATCTTGTTGGGGAAGAACGATGCAGTACTGCCCGAAAGCGCCGTCACCCCGGTAGGCACCGTGGCGGCATCGCCAGAATTGATAACCGTAACCCTGATCCCAATCACTTGATGGGTTACTACCGTTTGAAACCTGTCGTGCCGTTGCCTCGTCAATCCACTCTTTCGGGACAAGTTGCTTGCCTTGCCAGACACCTTTCTGCAAATAGAGCTGCCCAAATTTCGCGATGTCCTCGGTACGAATACTGAGGCCGTATCCACCGGTGGAAATTCCCTGCGGGCTGACTTCCCACGTCGGGTTGTCAATCCCCAGTGGCTCGAAGAGACGCGGTCTGAGGTAGTCGAGTACGGTAATGCCGGTCACCTTCTGAACGATGGCCGACTGCATGTAGGTTGCAGAAGTGTTATAGAGAAAATGAGTCCCTGGTTTGAACGGCACGGGATGATCCAGGAATGTTTTGACCCAGGCGACTTCGGGAGTTCGAGGTGGTTCGGTTTGTTGCCCGGTGGCCATGCGAAGAAGGTCGCTGACGCGCATCGACTTAAGATTGTTACTCGGTTCACTCGGAGCCTCATCAGGAAAAAACTTGAGCACGGGGTCATCAACACTGAGCTTTCCTTCTGAAATCGCCAGTCCGACAGCCGTTGAGGTGAAGCTCTTGCTCAATGAATAGAGGGAGTGTGGTGCTTGTGGGTTGTAAGGCGACCACCACCCTTCGGCCACGACTTTGCCGTGTCTCAACATCATAAAACTGTTGAGTGATTCGACGTCCTTATCCACCGCCTCGATGAATGCGAGGATGCCGGAGGACGAGACTCCCTGTTCTTCCGGAGTGCTGCGAGGCAGATCCGCCGCATGACAGAAAGCCGCGTTTAAAGCGATCAGGGTAATAGCAACGGAATTCTTCATGGGGCGAAGTCACCTTTTCAAAATGGAAATGTCACTCGGTAGAACTTGCTGAGACAGGTAACGCCAGCAGTAGTGCGGTGGTGCACCAGCTTGCGGCAGCGATCGAAATGAACTGGTCCTTTCCATGAGGATAACCAGACTCGAAATAAGTTTGAAATGGCTTGGCTCGAGAAACGACATGCCACGATCCATCTTCGAGTTGGGCCGAGATCAAAAATGCCAGTCCTTTTCGGTAAACGGGATCGTCGGTTGCCAGCCCGCCTGCTTCGTGCAAAGTCACGAGAGTGGTTCCCGTGGCGTAGGGATCGCTGAGCATGTCCTCTTTTTGAGCCCAGCCACCGTCGTCTTTTTGTCGGTTTGTTAAATCGCTCGAGGCCTGTCGGACGATCTCTTCTGGCGCGTTGATAAGACGAAGTGCTCGCAATCGAAAAACCAGGTCTTCTGTCTCTTGAGGCACCGTCGTCAGCAGCCACTGTCGAGCTCGTTCAATGCGGGCGTCGATTCTGTCGATTTGATCGGGGACGCCGAAGACTTTCAGGCCTCGAAGAGCGAGATACGTTGAGGTAAACAGGCTTTGTTCGCTGGGGGGGCGATTTGAGTCAGGCTCCCAATAAGCATGATCTTTTGCACGAATGAGCAAGTATTCGGCAACCGCAGCCGTTGTATCATCTGGTTTCCATCCTGCGTGGTCCAGTGTCCATAGAGCATATCCAGCGGTATCCACCTGCCCATTCTGTCCTTCCCCTTCGCGATACCGCTGTGCGTTTCGCGATAAAAAGTCTGAAGTGAACTGAAGTTGTTCTTTGAGATGCCCAGAATCTACGGGAAAACCGCGTGTACGGGCTGTTACCAGGGTCATTACGGGCAATCCCTGGTTGTGACAGTTAAAGCACTGCTTTCGTTTCTCCAACGAACCCTTGGCTCCCAGTTCCAACAACGGCAAAGACTTGCTTACTGATGAATCAATCATTTTGGTCGTCGGCAGTCCATCATCAGCCAAAAGATTATTTGCCAGCTTAATCAGTGCGATGAAAACCCCGATCATTTGACCACGAATCGAAACGGCTGAGCACAAAGCGTTTCCCTTTCGTTAAGTGATGTTGGAACCAGTTCGAGAAACGAACTTAGTCACCGTAACAAAAATGCTCTGCCGCGACATTCTTGTTCGTGTCTTGTCATCGCTGATCGAGTAACCGTGTGAGTTCGATTACTTGAGACGGGTTATCCTTTGCGATATCTTGTTTTTCATGTGGATCATGAGTCAAGCGATAAAGTTCCGGGGAGGCCCCAGCTTTCATTGGCACAATCAACTTCCAATCGTCCTGCCTGATCCAACGGTGGGTGACGCTCAGTTGCGGCTTTCCCAATTCAACGCAGTCGTGAAGATAGATCTCTCCGCGAACTTCGTGGCGATCAAGGGGCTTTGAGTCGCGTATAAGTGGCAGCAAATTGACCCCTGGAAGCTTTGCCGGTAGCGTCACGTCGCACGCGGCAAGGATTGTCGGAGCGATGTCGATTGTTGAGACGAGTTCGGTTCGGCGACTTGGAGGGATCCAACCCGGCCGACGAAAGATGATCGGGGTTCGTACTCCATCTTCGTAGGGAGTATTTTTGCTGCGGGTAAGAAACTGGTCTCCCTGTCGAACCGGCCCGTTAGTTTGTAGCCAACCATTGTCAACCACATAAACAATCAAGGTATCTTCTCGATGCCCGTGCTCGTCGAGCCATGTCACAAGTTCGCCACAAGTCTTGTCGAACCATTCACACATGGCCCAATATTTAGCCTGGCTTTGATCGCGTCCTTCGACGAGGTATTTCTTCAGAATCTGTTCTGGAGGATTGTGTGGTTCGTGAGGTAACATCGGTGCGTACCAGACGAAGAACGGCGTCTTGTTGCACGACGTGATAAAATCGTAGATCGGTTGCATCGTCTTTCGACCAATGACGAGTCCATCATCGCCGTGTCGACCTTTCGTGGTCATCCCTTCCGTAAAACCGCCGTTGGAAAAATGTCCCTCCCAGAACTTTCCTGTCTGCAGACTACGATACCCCTTCCCCTTTAGTAGCCGAGGAATTGTTGGAGCGTCCCTGAGAAAGGGAAGCATTTCTGATCGATCGATACCCGGTGGGGGATCATTGCAGCAGATATTGTGTTGACTGGCGTAAAGTCCGGTCAAAAGCGTGGCAAGGCTGGCTCGACAGAGTGATGTCGGGACGTACCCGTTGGGGAATACGGCCCCTTCCCCGGCTAATTTATCTAAGAAAGGTGTCTTTACGGTCTCATGGCCCATGAATCCATAGTCGGTCCAACCCATGTCATCTCCGACCAGCATGACGACATTCGGCGGCGACTCGGCTCCGTTTAAGACAGCAGCACAGAACACCATCAATATTGCCAGTGATTGGGCTCCAGCAATCATGGACTCGCGTTTTATCATCATGATGCACCTCAATGAAAATGGATTTTCAACAGAAGTTTTAACAAGAAACTCATAAAATTTCTTCTACGAATTTTGGTCAGCACGACTCGACCTGTCCGAGAAGCCGCATACAATTCGCCATGCAAAAAAACATAACGGAAGCACATTCCCAGTCTGCCACGTCACACGTCGCTTCATCGTCACCGGGCGGCTACCTGCCTGGAGGAAGTCGATCGCGATTCGAACGATATCGAGAGCAGGTCAAACGAAGACAATTACCTCAAGGCGGTATTCATTCTTCGGGTGACGTTCGAAGTAGCAAAGACCGTGTTCGCTCGGCCGGGCAACTGGTCTGGCAGTTCTTTCGCCTGCTTTATCCATTCCGGTGGCAGATTTCGTGGATTCTCGTCTCGGTTACCATTTCTACTTTGCTCGGCTTGCTCCCTCCGGCAGGGACCAAATTTATCATCGATTACGGTCTCAACGGAAAAAAAATATCAGATTGGTGGCTCGAGCGGTTTCCGTCTTTGAACAATCCTCGGCAGCTGCTTCTTATCACGGTGGTTGCTGTCGCAATCATCTCGATAATCAAGATTATCGTGCACGTCTGGGGACGCTGGTACGCGACCAAGATCTCGAAACAAATCCAATTGAATCTTCGACGTCAAGTTTTTGAGCACGCTATCAGGCTTCCGTTGCACCGTATTCAAGAGATCCGATCGGGGGGCGTTGCATCCATTTTGAGGGAAGATGGTGGCAGCGTGGGCGAGCTTGTGTTTGGAATGTTGTTCAATCCCTGGCGGGCGATCATTCAATTGATCGGAAGTCTGGTGATTTTGGCCTGGGTTGATTGGACGATGCTGTTGGGTGCGGTCATTCTTCTGCCGACAGTTTTTATCACGCATCGAGCATGGATCAACAGCATTCGCCCGCAATTTCGAGTGATTCGAAAACAGCGAGAGCAGATTGACGCTGGAGCGACAGAGGCCTTTGCTGGAATGCGAATTGTCAGGGCGTTCAGTCGTCAAAAACGTGAAGCTGCTCGGTTTACAACCGAGAACAATCTGATGGCTCGCCAGGAATTATACGCCTGGTGGTGGATGCGCGTTGTCGAGATGGTGTGGGAAACGTTGATTCCCCTGGCAAGCGCCGGCTTGTTGTTTTACGGCGGTTGGCGAGTCCTGGACGGTCGAATTACCGTCGGTGACCTTATGATGTTCCTGGTTTACCTGCTGATGTTGCTGGAGCCTTTGGCAACACTCGCACAAAGTGCGACCCAGTTTCAAAATAGTCTTAGTGGACTTGACCGCGTTCTCGATCTGTTGCAAGAACCCCGCGAGATGCTTTCAACGCCTGATTCCATTAAAGCAGAACGTCAATCGATTGAGGGGGGGGTGGCGTTTGAAAACGTGTCATTCACGTATCCTGGCACCGACGCACCAGCGTTGAACTCTGTCAATTTAACGGTGCGAGCTGGTCAAACTGTAGCATTGGTCGGACCCAGCGGGGCTGGAAAAACAACACTCAGTAACCTTGTTGCCCGATTTTATGACCCCAGTTCAGGGCGCGTGACATTAGATGGGCGTGATCTTCGCGACTACGACGTGGAATCATTCCGGTCGTTACTCGGCGTGGTCGAACAGGATGTGTTTTTATTTGACGGAACAATCCGTCAGAACATTGCCTACGCTCGGCGAGACGCAACGGCTGAAGAAGTTCGAGCTGCAGCAGAAGCGGCGAACGCAACCGAGTTTATCGACCGGATGACGGACGGCATGCAAACCGTAATAGGCGAACGGGGCGTACGGCTGAGTGGCGGTCAACGACAGCGGCTGGCGATCGCACGCGCCATCCTCGCTGATCCCAAGGTCTTGATTTTGGATGAGGCCACCAGCAACCTCGATACGGATAGCGAGAGGCTGATTCAACAGAGTCTGGGCGAACTGATGCGAGGCCGAACAAGTTTCGTCATCGCCCATCGACTGAGCACAATCGCCAGTGCCGATATCATTGTTGTTCTGGAAAACGGACGGATCAGCCAGACCGGAAGTCATGCCGAACTGATGTCTCAAGGTGGCAAATACCGGGCGATGGTCGAACAGCAAATTCGCATGACGCTCGGAAGTGTTTCGGCATCGTGACATGCGAAAAGGTTACTTGGTCTTCTTCCAAAAATGTGCCGCTGCTTGCCCGTCTTCGGTCAAGCAGCGCTCTTCAGATCTGAAAACGAACCGCGAAGCCACTGCTTTTCCGAGGACTCCAAAGAGGCTTCGCCTCTGACCAAAGTAGCCATCATCGCTCCGCGTGATGAGCATTGTTCGAGAACCTGTCAATTTCCAATTCGCATGTTTTCAAAAAAGGAATTCAAACGGAATATCTGTCCCGATGCGTCGGCAACGTTTGAGTCGTTTTCGACGCATGCTCGTCACGCGGAGCGATGATGGCTAATTTGGAGGAAATCCTGAAACTTGACTCAAAAAGTCAACTGCCTCATGCGAAGAAGTCCAAAGCCATGGCACAGAATTCTGATCGAGAAGTGTGTGTGTAAACACTACTCGACCTTCTTCTTATCCTTCTTCCGAAGCTGAACTTCGTGCAAACGACCGACATGCCACATATAGTTTGGGCCGTAACCCGCAATCGGACCCCAGGTGTTCTGCGTGGCTGACACAAGATGTTTTCGTGCCAGTTCATCTTCCCCTTCAACGGCATGATTCAGGCCAATATAAAGATGAGCGTAAAACAGACGTTTTTCACGTTCTGCCTTCGAGATGTCTGCCTCGGCAATCTGGTTCAAAATCTGATCAGGCGTGATTGTTCCGGCGAATAATTTGTAGACTGCCGGAAAAGGCTCGCGGTCGTCTTTCTGATATTTCAGTAAACCCTCCCGAGCTTTGGCTCGACCATCAGCCTGATGCTGAGAAAGATACCGCCAGATCCCATTTTCGCGATCGATCTGATCGAATGAGTGGTAGCTTTCAAACTGGGCGGCGGCATCTTTGAATCGACCCGCGTAAAAAAGGGCGATCCCGCGCCGCCAATGCGATGCGAGTTCTTTCTCGTCCAGCTCGATCATCTTGTCATAGTCTTTCACGGCATCCTTGAATCGACCAAGAAAGAATAGCGCATCGCCGCGTTGCGAGTAACCCTTCAGTGATGTCGGGTTCTTCTCGACGGTCTGGGAAGATTCGTCGAGAGATTTTTGGAACGATTTCGTGAGTTCCGCAACCCGTTCATCAGATAACGGGCCCGCTTCGGGTGCCGATGCAGGTTCCTGGGCTGCAAGAACACCGAATGGAATCAGAACCAACAAAATCTTTTTAAACATGTCGTTTTCCCGCGTTAGATTGCATTGGCTGAACAAGTGTTTGGCACGGTTCAGATTGGTTTTGACAGGATTTCCACTTCACACTACAACCCGCTTCCGTTACTGACCAGCCATGGATTGGCTGGGCTGTAACATCGATGATAGCAGGACTGCCACCCAGGGAAGGACGGCGGAGTGAATTCAGCACCCCATGTGTTGGTGATTGACGGTATTTCGGACACGGAAGCCGTTCTGAAGGCGGTTCTTGGACCGAGAGGAACGAATGTCGAGCGGACCCGCAGTGCGCAGGTCGGTCGCCTTCCGATCGATGAAAAATCGCCTCATGTTGTCGTCATTGACCTGGACGAAGAGTCGGCCGCAGCCACAGCGTCCTGTTTTGGCGAATCACATCGAATTCTGATCGGTTCGGTCAAAACATCCGTTGACGAACGAGACCGATTTCTCGCTAAACCGTTCCAGTATCCAGAATTGCTTCAAACAATCGAAGATTTGCTGGCACTTCCTCCTGCGGCATAATGCGGTCGAGGATTATTGGAAGTCGAATCGTCCGAACTTTTTTCCGATTCGTTCTTCGCAGTGCCCCCTGCATCCTCGTTTTCTTTCCGATGAGATATGATACGGTACATCGCGTGCGAACCGATTTTTGGTCGCGGTGTGTTCGAGAGTCGTGTCGATCGGGGATATCGTCGTCGTGAAGAATGCCTCATTGCTCGTCGTTGAGGGCGTTGAACAGGGCGCTCGCTTCGAGTTGGGAGATCGCCCGCTGGCGATGGGCCGTGATGCGCGCAATGACATTCGCATTCTCGACAGCGAGGTTTCCAGGAATCACGCGACAATCCAGCGAGTCAAAGACAATTTTGTGCTGACGGACCGTAACAGTTCCAACGGGACGAGGGTCAACGGAATCGCAATCCGTTCGCACGCGTTGATCGATGGAGATCAAATTCAGCTCGGCAATACATTGCTGTTATTCAGCGATGCTTCACGTGAGGGATGGAAAGAGAACGCGGCTGAACGGGTCAATTTGTTAAGGCGTCACGATCCCGCCGATCGATCAAGCATCGTCACGCACATGGGGCAGGAAAATGCCGAGGACGCCATTCCGTCGAAAGACGAGGCGGCAGATTCGCCGAACAGCCTGTCAGTCCTGTACCGGATTGCCGAGGAAGTTGCCCGACCCTCGTCATCGCTTGAGCAATCCCTGCAACGAACGCTTGATCTTACCGTGTCGGCTGTCTTCGCCGACCGCGGGTGTGTCCTGTTGACCGACCCTCAGTCAGGTGAAATCCGTCCACAGGTTACCAGCCAGCGGATTGCAGGAATTCCTGGGGCACGCATGCCAATCTCGCGGACGATCGTAGACTATGTGCTTAAATCAAGTCAGGGGGTTCGTACGACTGATGCCCAGCACGACAGCCGGTTCGATCCAACCGACAGCATTTTTCAAGCGGGAATTCGCGAGGCGATGTGCGTTCCCATGCAGGGACGCCATCAGTTGATGGGAGTCATCTATGTCGATATCACGACTCCGGCGGATTCGTTGCTGATGCCACGCGAGAAGACCCCTGGCTTTCGAGAGGATCAATTGCGATTGTTGATTGCGATCGGTCGGCAAACCGCATTGGCTGTCGAGAATCATCGCTATCAGCATGCGTTTGTGAAAGCCGAGCGGATGGCTGCCATGGGGCAGACCATCGCGACCCTCAGCCACCACATTAAAAACATCTTGCAGGGGGTTCGCGGCGGAAGTTATTTGATCGACATGGGACTTAACGACCATAACGAAGAACTGGTTCGCAAGGGATGGCATGTTGTCGAAAAGAATCAGAACCGGATCTACAACCTTGTGATGGACATGCTGACTTTCAGCAAAGAACGCAAGCCGGCCTACCAGCAGGCACAATTAAATGAGACTGTTCACGAAGTGTTCGAACTGATGCAGGCGCGTGCCGTGGAATGTTCGGTCGATTTACGCTTTGAGCCCGCCGCAAACCTGCCGCTGAGTACGTTTGATCCCGAGGGGATTCATCGAGCCGTTCTGAATATTGTGACGAATGCGATCGACGCAGTGGAAGGTTCGGACCACGCCACCGTCAAGATTGAAACGGGTCTTGATGCTGAATCCGACATGTTTTGGGTTGCTGTTGCCGATAACGGTCCTGGGATCGTTGAAGACCAGTTGCAACGGATCTTTAATGTCTTTGAATCGACAAAAGGGGCTCGCGGAACAGGATTGGGGCTCGCCGTCAGTCAAAAAATCATCCGCGAGCATGGAGGCGAAATCAACGTCGAAAGTCGTCTGGGAGAAGGTTCGCGTTTCGTGCTTGCATGGCCTAGGTTAGAAGATTCAATGCCGGCCGGCACACAAACCTTGTCCTGAATAAAATAATGGGACTTATGGGACCGATAGGAGTAATCAATTAGTCCAATAAGCCCCATGTCGTTCCGCAATCCGCCTCAAGATTAAGCGGCCCCTGATTTGCCCAGCTTTCCTGATGCCCTTTGCGCAGGTGCTCGCAAAGCGGCTTCGCGATTTACCAGCCAGAGCAGCACAGGATTGGCGATGTAGACGGTACTATAACAGCCCGTGATCACACCGACGATCATCGAGAATGCGAAACCATGAATCCCTTCACCACCCGCGACGTATAGAACGACGACAACCATGAATGTCGTCAGGGCGGTGAGCAACGTTCGCGAGAGCGTCTGATTCACAGCCAGATTGATCATGTCGTAGGTAATATTTGGATTCTTGCCCTTGATTTCACGGATTCGGTCGAAGATCACGATGGTGTCGTTCAATGAATAACCCACGATCGTCAGCAGGCAGGCGATCTGGTTCATGTTGATCTTGAAGTCTTCCAGCATAAACAACGGGCCGATCGGTGTTTTGCTGAGATAAGCCCCCAGAGCGATTGCCCCCAAAGTTACGAGAACGTCATGGGCGAGTGCAACAACGGCGGCCAATCCGAAATAGACCTTTTCAAATCGGAACCAGATATAGATTACGATCATGATGAGACTGGCGAGAATTGCCAGCAGAGCGCTGGACTTGGTTTCGTTGGCCACCGACGTATCAAACGAGTTGACTTCGTCAAGAACGGGTTCCGTCTTGAGTCGTTCCTGGATTAGTTTCAGTGCGTCAGCGAAGTCTTGTTCGGCGATTTCTGGCGTCGCCTGAATGACGAGCTCGGTGTATTTGTTTGGGGTTTTGTTTTTGGGGTCAGTTGGAGCGGCGGAATCTTTCGCGGCCTCTGCCGCTCCCTTGATCTGCAGCAGTGACTGAGCCGAAGAATACTTCTTACTCGCTGCATTATTCGTCTCGAGCGTTTCAGCCACATAGGCCATAAACGTTTCGACCGACATGCCACCACTCAGTTTCACGATACCCTTCGGACCGTTCGAAAATCTCGCGAAATCACCAGTGATTTTTTCACTTGTCGAAATTGCAATATCGTCAACTGTCACTCGAACGACCGCATGCTGATTGTCTTCAAAGGCCTTGTTGATTTGATCGATTACGGTTTTGCGATCGATCTCGGATGTCCGGATTCGGTATCGCTTTCCAGCTTTCTGATCTTCACCAGTCGTTAGCGTGAGTTGCTCCAGGCTAACACCTTTTGGAAATGCTGCTTCCAAACGACCGCGAATATCGCTGACGTTTTGTTTTTCTACGAACTCGAGCGTGGCCATTGTGCCGCCGCTCATATCGATATCCATATTCGCACTACCTCTAATAAACAGTGCAGCCAGACCTGCCAGGATTAATGCTCCCGAGCACAAGAAGGCAATCCACTGATAACTGAGGAAGTCGATCTTGGTTTCGCCGAGGAATTGCATCATCGTCAGTTTTTTTGCCCATCGCTTACGTTCGATGATGTCAAATGCAAGGTGGCCAAAGTACAGAACAGAGAACAGGCTCATCGACAGACCGATGAACAACGACACGGCAAATCCGCGGATCAGGTCTGTACCGATCATGTACAGGATCAAGGCGGTAATCAGTGATGCGACGTTGCTGTCGACGATCGCGGCAAATGCTTTGTCAAAACCGTTTTGAATTGCCAGCCGAAAGCTGGCGCCACGTGCGAATTCCTCTCGCATACGCTCGTAAATCAGCACGTTGGAATCGACTGCCATACCAATGGTTAACACGAGGCCGGCAAGTCCTGGAAGTGTAAAAGTCGCCGAAATAAAGGCCATCGCACCGACAACGAGTAACAGGTTAAGTACCAGGCTCAGTGCGGCAATTAAACCGGCCAGCCGGTAATACACGAGCACGAATACGAAGACGACGAGGGCAGAAAGAACGATGGCTGTTATGCCCTTTTCCTGAACGTCGACACCAAGTAGCGGGCTGATCGTGAATTCAGAAATCGGGTTCTGCTTGAGCGGCACTTCCAATGCACCAGCGTTCAACACCCCCACGAGTTCGGTCACTTGTTTTATGTCGAATCCCCCAGTGATTGTCCCTACATCAGTGATTCGGGATTTGATTCGAGGTGCTGAATGAACTTTTCCGTCGAGAAGAATCGCCAGGTGACGATGAAAGCCATCAGTCGTATCGGGCAGATTCTCTTGAGTCAGTGCACCGAACAACGCGGCTCCGCGAGGACTGAATTTGAACATGACCGAAGGATTGCCACTTTCATCGCGGCTAGGTGATGCGCTCGTCAAGTACTTTCCAGTTACGGTATATTCCACCGGCTTATGAAGAATCAGGTATTGCGCAACTTTTACCGTTTTTCCTGTTGCGGGATCGGTTCGTTCGACTTGTCGAACGGCTTGACGTTCACTCTGGTCTACTTTTTCGTCGTCTACAATGTCTGTCCACGATGCAATAACACGTTGGTCCAGATTTCGAACTTCGGTTTCGCCAGGCGGACGCCGCATCGCGTCTTCGATGAGTCGTTCGTTGTCTTTGTAGTTAGCAACGATTCCGAATTCGAGGCTTCCGAGCTTGGTAATCAACCGCTTCTTTTGTTCAACCAGGTCGGGATCAGCACCCGGAATAATGATTTCAATGCGATCATTTCCAACACGACGTACAGTCACTTCTTCCGCCCCGGACGGATTGATTCGTTTTGAGATTGCCGTGACCATTTTGTCGATGGTTGCAACGGGAATCGATTTACCAGGCTCTTTTTTCTGCTGCCGTTCAGCCGCTTCGCTATCAATTCC